>JAWVYF010000195.1:0-5613 GCA_033722845.1 Anderseniella sp.
GCTTGCACACTGAGAAGAAACACTCTGGAGGGGCCACGGTGGGCAAGTACGTACTGGCGATAGATCAGGGCACCACATCTTCGCGTGCAATCATCTACGATGCCAACCAGAGCATCGCAGGTGTCGGCCAGCAGGAGTTTCCCCAGTATTATCCGAAACCCGGCTGGGTGGAGCACGACCCGGAGGAAATCTGGCAAAGCGTGCTGGCCACCTGCAAGTCAGCCCTGAAAAAAGCAGGCCTCAAACCTCACGACCTCGCCGCCATCGGCATCACCAACCAGCGCGAAACCACCGTTGTGTGGGACCGCAAGACCGGCAAGGCGATCTACAACGCCATCGTCTGGCAGGACCGGCGGACGGCTGAAACATGCGCAATGCTCAAGGCAGGCGGACACGAGAAAGCCGTCAATCGCAAAACCGGGCTGCTGCTCGACCCCTACTTTTCCGGCACCAAGGCGGCCTGGATTCTCGACACGGTCAAGGGCGCGCGCAAGCGTGCTGATGCGGGTGAACTTGCATTCGGCACGGTCGACAGTTTCCTGATCTGGCGGCTCACCGGTGGTGCGCGCCATGTGAGCGATGCAACCAATGCGTCGCGCACGCTGATGTATAACATCAGGACCAACAAGTGGGACCCGGGCCTGCTCAAGCTTTTGCGCGTGCCGGCAAACATGCTGCCGGACGTGCTGGATTGTGCGGCTGATTTCGGCACCACCGACACCTCCGTGTTTGGCGCTGAGGTCCCCATATTCGGAGTGGCAGGCGACCAGCAGGCCGCGACCATCGGCAATGCCTGTTTCAAGCCGGGCATGATGAAATCAACCTATGGCACGGGCTGCTTTGCGCTGCTCAATACCGGCGAGGACATGGTCCGGTCGAACAACCGGCTGCTGACCACAATCGCCTACCGGCTGAACGGCAAGACCACCTATGCACTGGAAGGATCGATCTTCATGGCAGGCGCGACGGTACAGTGGTTGCGCGACGGGCTGGGCATCATCAAGACAGCCGCTGACAGCGGCAGGCTGGCTGCGCAGGCCGATCCCGAACAGCAGGTCTACATGGTGCCGGCCTTCACAGGTCTCGGTGCGCCGTGGTGGGATGCCGATGCACGCGGCGCCATGTTCGGCATGAGCCGTGGCACCGGTCCGGCAGAACTTGCGCAGGCAGCGCTCGAAGCCGTGTGCTTCCAGACCCACGACCTGCTGTCAGCCATGCAGAAAGACTGGAAGGGCGCAAAGGGCCGCAAGACCGTGTTGCGCGTGGATGGTGGCATGGTGGCATCCGACTGGACGATGCAGCGCCTTGCAGACATTCTCAACGCACCGGTGGACCGTCCGGTTCTGCTGGAAACAACCGCGCTGGGTGCCGCGTGGCTTGCTGCGTCGCGTGCCGGACTATGGCCTGGCCAATCCGGTTTTGCCAAAACCTGGGCACTGGACACCCGGTTCAAACCGGCCATGAAACCGGCACAGCGAACCGCCAAGCTTGCCGGTTGGCATGATGCAGTACGGCGAACCCTTTCCGCCTGGATTGCGGAGTGGCAAAAGTAATTCGAAGACCTGTGGTGCAAGATGGCGCGTGTCAATCTCGAGTATCTCAAGACGTTTCTCGCAGTTGTCCGGTTGGGAGGTGTGCGCAAGGCAGCACAAGCCCTCAACCTGACCCAGCCGGCCGTGACTGCGCGGATCAAGTCGCTGGAGGCCTCCGTTGCGACCTCCCTGTTCGCACGGACTTCAGGCGGCATGAAGCTGACCAAGCGAGGAGAGTTGCTGGTCAGTTATGCCGAGCGCTATGAGCAACTGGAAGAGCAGGTCGAACGCGACATCATCGACCCTGCAGGCATTGAGGGACAGTTACGGCTGGGGGCCAGCGAGACGATTGCACAATGCTGGTTGCCCGAACTGATTACCCGGTTGCACCAACTGTTTCCAAAGCTCGAGATCGGTATACACGTCGACATTTCCCTGAACCTGCGAGAGCAACTGATCGACCGCGAAATCGACCTGGCGATACTGCTCGGACCAATCTCGGAATATTCGGTCAACAATGTAGAGCTGCCTGATTTTGATCTGGCCTGGTACGTCGCGGCGGATCAGCAGGAGCCGGCAGGCGGGCCGCAGGAGTTCTTGCGCAGGCCGGTGTTCACCTACGCTCGCCATACCCGCCCCTACCGGGAAATGAAGACGGCGCTGTTCGAGCGGCTTGGCGGTCATGCGGTGCTGTTTCCATCCTCGTCGCTGTCTGCATGTTTCCGGCTGATCGAAGCCGGACTGGGTGTTGCCGCCCTTCCAAAGGCAATGGGCAACGACCTCGTGCGCAAGGGAACGCTGAAAGAGTTCGATCCAGGCTGGACGCCTTCTCCGCTGAAATTCTCCGCGTCATACCTTGGAGAACCGGTCAGCCACATGGTGGAGACGGCAGCCGCCACTGCCTATCGCGTGGCAACTGATTTTGATAAAAAACTTTTATAGGTACTGTAAAATTATATCGATTTGATTTTATACGCTGGCCGCAGGAACCTTCTTATCCAGGAGGTTCGCGCAGATGCAGGAAGAGTACGACGCCTTACGGGGATCAACCCTGTCGCATGTGCGCCAATCGATCCGTGCCGGGCGCTACCAGTCCCATACGGCTGGCCTCGGCAATGGCTATCTGCAAACCAACGTTGCGATCCTGAGCCAGGAGTTCGCGCTGGATTTCATGCGCTATTGCCAGCGCAACCCCAAGCCCTGCCCGCTGAGCGGTGTTTCGGATACCGGCAACCCCAGGATGTTCACCCTGGGGCGCGACATCGACATCCGCACCGACCTGCCCGCCTACAATGTGTACAGGGATGGCGTTCTTGACGAGACCGTTACCGACATCAGCCACCTGTGGACCAATGACATGGTGGCCTTTGCGCTCGGCTGTTCGTTCACCTTTGAACACGCACTGCAGGCGGCCGGCATTCCGGTCTGGAACATCGAGCACAACAAGACCGTACCGATGTATCGCACCAGCATTGAAACCGTGCCGGCAGGCCCGTTCAGCGGAACCATGGTGGTGAGCATGCGGGCGATAGACAAGGCGCGTGTGGATGACGCAATCGAGATTTCAGGCAGATATCCGATGGCGCATGGAAAGCCGGTTCACTGGGGCGATCCGGCTGCCATCGGCATCACGGACCTGGCCGCCCCTGACTGGGGAGATGCAGCACCTGTGGAAGATGACCAGATCCCGATGTTCTGGGCATGCGGCGTGACACCCCAGGTGGCGATCCGGCAAGCCCGCCCGCCGATCTGCATCACCCACAAGCCCGGCCACATGATGATCACCGACATTCCGGAAGACGCTGAAGTCACCGTGCTTGCACCAACTTGAGAGACCTCGATACCGAACCGAAGGGAGAACTGACATGAAAAAACTCACTATCGCCTTGATGGCAACCGCCATGATGAGCGCGCCGGCACTGGCGCAAGAGCTGTCCGTGGTCGGCAGCTGGTCCAGCCTGCCGCTGCACAAGCAGTACGAAGCACCATTCTGGGGCAAGGCCCTGCCAGAAGCGTCTGGCGGCAAAATCACTGTCAACCTCACCACCCACAACCAGATGAATCTTGGCGTCGGTGACGTGTTCCGCCTGCTGGGCGAAGGCGTCTATGATGTGGCGATGACCGTGGGCGACTATGCAGTTGCCGACGCACCGGAACTGGAAGGCCTCGACGTGCCGCTGCTGGCACTGACAGCAGATGAAGCGCGCGCCATGGTCAACGCCGCCAAGCCGATGGTGAGTGACATTTTCAAGGCCCGCTTCAACAGCCATGTGCTGGCGATCGCCCCCTATCCGCCACAGGTCGTTTTCTGCAATGCCGAGATCAACGGGCTGGACGATCTGGCCGGCAAGAAGATCCGTGCCTCCGGGCGCATGACGGCAAAGTTTCTGGAAGCGCTCGGCGCTGAGGGCGTGAACGTGAGCTTCTCGGAAGTGCCGGGTGCGTTGCAAAAGGGCGTGGTTGATTGCGCTGTGACCGGTGCTGGCTCCGGCTACAGCGCCGGCTGGTGGGAAGTCTCAACGCACCTGCTGCCGATCCCGCTTGGCGGATGGGACTCTGTGGTCACCGCTGTCAACATGGACAAGTGGAACGCCCTCGACAAGGACACCCAGGCCCTTATCGAGAAGGAGGTTGCCAGCAAGTTCGAAGATCCGGCCTGGGCCAGCGCGCAGAACGCACTGACAAACGATATCGCCTGTCTGACCGGCAACGGCAAATGTGAATCCGGCGATGCCCGTTCAATGAAGCTGGTCGAAGTGTCTGATGCCGACTTCAAGAAGGCCCGCGACATCCTGATTTCAAAGGTCTTGCCGGACTGGGGTGCACGCGCCGGAAAGGACTGGACTGCACGCTGGAACGACTCTGTCGGAAAGGTTGTCGGCGTGTCGGTCAAGGCTGAATAGACCAATCGGACCGGGGTGGACCTACCATGGCAGAAAACTTCCTTGAACGCTTGAGGACGTTGAACAGATCGGTGGCGGTGATCATTGGCGGGCTGCTGCTGATCTGCGCCATGGTGGTCCTGGCCGATATCGTGTTGCGTCAACTGGGTCACTCCTTCGGTGGCACTGACGAAATCAGCGGCTACGTCATGGCCATCGCGACCTCGTGGGGCATGGCCTATGCGCTGCTGGAACTGGGCCATGTGCGGATTGACCTCATGCGAACCCGGCTCGCGGCGCGGGGGCGCAGCTTGCTTGATGTGCTTGCCATGCTCGCCTTGAACGCCACCATCTCGGTGATTGCGTGGCGTTGCTGGCCAGTCCTTGAACGCTCGATCAACAATTCCTCACGCGCCAACACACCGTTGGAAACACCTCTCGCATTGGTGCAAACACCGTGGTTCCTGGGCTGGGTATGGTTCGCCATCATGTCCTGGCTGGTGTTTGGCGCGGCTGTGAGCTTGATCTTGCAGGGCAAGTTCAACAAGGCGGAAGCAGCCATCGGCAGCATGGCAGAAGCGGACACACTGTCATGATCGCCTATGTCACCGCCGGCTTGCTTGCCATGCTCGCCCTTTCGATCCCGGTCGGGATCGTTCTGTTCATGCTTGGCTTCGGAGTCGATGCCCTGTTCAGTCCGTTCCCGCTCACCCGGGGGCTTGGCAACATGGTGTGGTCGACATCCAACAATGCGACCCTGATTGCCATACCGTTCTTTGTTCTGCTGGGCGAAGTCCTGGTGCGCAGCGGCGTTGCTGCGCGAACCTATGCCGCACTGGATCGCTGGGTGTCATGGCTGCCTGGCGGGCTGGTGCATGCAAACGTGGCAACCGCCACGATGTTTTCGGCCACATCAGGCTCTTCGGTTGCCACGGCAGCCACCGTCGCCACGGTGGCCATGCCGCAAGCCGAGAAGCTGGGCTACGATCCAAAGCTGTTCTCGGGCGCCATTGCTGCCGGTGGAACGCTGGGCATCATGATCCCGCCGTCGATCAATCTCATCGTCTATGGGTTCCTGACCCAGACCTCGATCCCGCAGCTGTTCCTTGCCGGCCTGATACCCGGGCTGCTGCTGGCACTCGGTTTCATTCTGGTGGCCATGCTGATCTGCATGGTCCGCCCGGAACTCGGTGGCGAAC
>JAWVYF010000196.1:0-5490 GCA_033722845.1 Anderseniella sp.
CAGCCAACGCCAGCATTGTGGTTACGGCAATGGCAATGCCGAACAGGCCTGCCAGTGCGTAGGTGGTGATGATGCCTGCGATGATGACCATCGCCGGAATGGCGGTGGACTCAAGCGACACGGCCAGCCCCTGGATCACGTTGGTGCCGTGACCGGTGACCGACGCCTGGGCAACAGACCGCACCGGGCGGTACTCGGTGCCGGTGTAGTACTCGGTGACCCAGATGATCAGGCCGGTAACAACCAGACCGATGATACCGCAGTAGAACAGATGCCGGCCGGTGAATTCGGTGCCGCCACTGGTGGTGAAGGTCGTGTCACCGCCGAGCCAGCCCCAAACAATGGCTGCCAGCGCACCAGCCGAGAGAACGGCGGTAGCGATGAAGCCCTTGTACAGAGCGCCCATGATCGAGTTGTTGGCACCCAGCTTCACGAAGAACGTACCGATGATGGACGTAACCACGCAGCTTGCACCAATCAGCAACGGGAACAGCATAAGCGTGGTTGCTGCTTCGCCGGTGAAGAAGATCGAGGCCAGAACCATGGTGGCTACGATGGTAACAGCGTAGGTTTCGAACAGGTCGGCAGCCATGCCGGCACAGTCACCCACGTTGTCGCCCACGTTGTCGGCAATGGTTGCCGGGTTGCGCGGATCATCTTCGGGAATGCCTGCTTCAACCTTGCCCACCAGGTCACCGCCGACGTCTGCACCCTTGGTGAAGATGCCGCCGCCGAGACGGGCGAAGATGGAGATCAGCGATGCGCCAAAGCCGAGTGCGACGAGGGCATCAATGACCACACGGTCGGTTGCGCCATAACCCATCGGACCAACCAGGACGTAGAAGTAGACGGCCACGCCGAGCAGGGCGAGACCAGCCACCAGAAGACCGGTGATTGCACCGGACTTGAAGGCGATGTCGAGGCCGCCGGCCAGGCTCTTGGAGGCCGCCTGGGCGGTACGCACGTTGGCGCGAACCGACACAAGCATGCCGATGAAGCCAGCAGCACCGGACAGAACCGCACCGACGAGGAAGCCGATTGCGGCAGCGGCGCCGAGAAGCAGCCAGGCTACTACGAACACAACCGCGCCTACGATTGCGATGGTGGTGTATTGACGGGTGAGATATGCGGTGGCGCCCTCGCGGATTGCGCCGGCAATCTCCTGCATGCGGGCGTTGCCTGCATCCGATGCCATGACCGACTGGATGGCCCAGACGGCGTAGACGATGGACAGGATACCGCAGCCAATGATTAGCCAGAGTGTCGAACTCATGGATTTGATCCTTGCTGTGTAAATTTGTGACTTAGATCCGGCCGGCTGGTTCTTGTGTGGTCAGGTGTTTGTATTGTTGCCTTTGCCCGACCTGCCCCTGCTCTTCTTAGCTAAAGAGAATCCCCTCGATTGCCCTTACCCGGATCGACCGCGGCGGAACATATTAAAACTGGTTTAACAAGGCAACACGTTTGCAGCCGGTTGGCCACAGTGGCGAGAACATATATTTCCCCAACCAGCCAAGGCTTCCGTTGCGGCTGAATGTTGTATAGTTATCCGTGCACATCATTAATCTGAATGGATGTGCCCTCACGTTGCCAAGACAGCTACATATCCTGTCGTCGCCATCAGAGCGGTTTCAGCGTATCCATCTGATTTCAGTGCTGGATTCGATTTGGCAACAAACCGGTTACACGGTCACGCGAGGCCCTGTCGTAGCGCCAGGTGCGGACGCTGTCATTGTCCATACCGATCATTCCCGTGTTCCCGGTGAGCTGCTGGAGGCCGTGCCTGCAGGTATCCCGGTCATCAACGGGAAAGCAGTTGATATCCGAAAGTCTAAGGTCTCCCAGATGCTGTTGGACAGGAGCAGCGATTGGGCGGGACCGGTGATGATCAAGACGGATGCCAACGCCCATGGTGCGGAGGAGTATGTCTATCACCACATCCATCTCGCCCGGTTGCTGAAAATCCTGGCCGCGCGGGTTGTTCCCTGGCAGTGGGTGGGAGAATTGCCTCTCAGGCAATACCCGATCCTCGACCACATATCACAAGTGCCGGATTGGGTCTGGCAGGACGACCGCCTGGTCGTCGATCGCTTCATGCCCGAGCGTGACGGCGAGCTGTACGTGCTACGGCTCTGGATGTTCTTCGGTGACAAGGAGTATTGCATGAAGGTCACTGGACGCCGGCCGATGGTCAAGAGCCGTGACCTGGTCTCCGTGGAGCTGATGGACGATGTTCCGGCCGGGGTTCGGGAAGTCCGGCAACGGCTTGGGCTGGACTTCGGCAAGATTGATTTTGTGCTGCATGATGGCAAGCCGCATGTGTTCGACGTCAACAAGACGCCTACCGTTTTCCTCAACAAGCAGGGCCAACCCGGTCCATACGTGCGTTCGCTTGCCGACGGGCTTGAAGGGTTTCTGGCATGACCCACAAGATTGCGGCGCTGGACCAGTTCTATCCTGCTGATGCGTTGTTTTGTGCGCGAACGACACGGGACGTCATGCGATGGAACGTACCGGACATCACCCGGCTGCCCGAGTACAGGCTGGATGCAACGCCGGCGCAGCTGGCTGGCTTTGCCGGTACCCTGCCCTTCATTGCCCATGAAGCAGCGGTGACACCAGTTGCACTCGACTTCATGCTCCATTGCGGCCTGCCGGGCGCCTCTGATCTGCATGTCTACCGTACCGTACAAGAGGCCGAGGATCTGGCGCTGGAGCTGATGGAGAAGGGCCTGAGGCTCGCCTACAACTTTGGCACCCTGCCCGGCCTTGAAGCGCGAGACGATCAGCATCTCGTTGCACCCGATTTGTATGCAACACTCAATGCCAAGCAATCACTTGATACTCTTGTGCCACCTGAAAATGTTGCCCCACGGGTGGTGCTGGAACCGGGCGCAACCGCCTTGCCAGACGTCGAGGGGATCAAACCACCGGTCTACGTGAAGCTAGCCGGCGGGCATTCGACCGGCGGCGGCGCAGGCGTTTTTCATTGCAGTGATGATGCAGCGCTCGCCGGCACGTTACAGCAGCTTTCAACCCAGTTGGCAGCCGGCGATGCCCTTGTCGTCGAAACGGACTGCAAGGCGGTGGCAAGCTGGTGTGCTGGCGTGGCCATACTGGATGACCGGGTCGAATGGCTTGGTGCCTCATGCCAGGTGTTTGATGCGCCGGCCCGGCAAATCGCCAACGAAGCCGGTGGCAGGACAATGCCGGATCGCGTGAAAGACATTTCCTTGCAGATCAGCAGCAAGGCCATGGCAGCGGGTTTCAGGGGCATTGCCGGTTTTGACATTGGAGAATGCGAGGACGGGTCATTTACAGCTTTCGATCTCAACTTCCGGCCAAATTCGAGTACCGGCTTGTTGCTGGCGCACGATGCCGTTCGCCAGCGGACCGGCCTTCCACTGATGTACAGTTTCTATTTGCATCATGACGGGCCGGTTGCCGCGTTGCTCGATGTGGTCGAAGCTGACGCCGCTGCTGGACGAGTGGTGCCCGGTAGCGTCTTTGATGCGCCCACCTATGGCGCTACGCTTGATGATCCGGCGACAAGATCCTGCCTGGACGGCTGGCTAGCGGCTGAAACGCGGGAAGAGGCCGTCGCCTGGATAAAGGCCGTGCAGAACCGGCTAGCAGAAAAAGGGCCGCGCGGGAGGTAACATGAAGCTGATCTGTTACACGCTGGACGGCAAGCCCATCGACATTGAACCGGCGAGCAACGAGCGTGACTGGATTGACGATACCCGCAAGCAATTTGCCAAGCGCTGCCTGTCACTGGTGACAGCCAATGCGCACGGCTGGCAAGTCCTCTGCCAGGACGGCTGCTGGGCCAGGTGGAACGGCGGCATCTACCCGAAGGATCTGAAGGTGAAGACCGACAGTGGCAAGACCTCCGAGGTCTCCAGCCATTTCGGCCATGGGATACTGACGTTTCAGGTGCATTGCCTGCTGCGTACCGAGCCGGGCTACAACACCTGGGTTACGGGCCCCGTCAACCGGTTCAAGGACGCCATCCAGCCAATGAGCGCCATGCTCGAAACTGACTGGATGCCCTACACTTTCACCATGAACTGGCAGATCACGCGAAAGCGCAAATGGATACGGTTCGAGAAGGGCGAACCGATTGCCCAGTTCTTCCCTGTTCCGCGGCGAATAGTCGATGACTGTGAACCCGTGATGCAGCCACTGGCCACGGATGGCGACCTGAAAGAGGTGGTGGATGGCTGGCAAAGGGCGCGGAAGGGTTTCATCCAGAGATTGCAGGATCGCGATCCGGAAACCGAGAAGGAAGGCTGGCAAAAGCACTACTTCCGCGGTCTGAACCCTGACGGCAGCGCCGGTAGCGGCGAACATCAGACACGCATTCGTCCAAAACCTTTTGTCAAATCTTGACCAAGCTGACGCTATTAGTCAGTGTGCAGATGTCGGGGGACGGCAATCAACGTCAGAGGGTAATATTTCTCATGGCCTTTATCGTAAAGTTCGTGCGCAAGGTCCTGCGCAGCCCGGAACCACAGCCACCGCGGGCACCGAAGTTCCAATAACTTAAACGTTCGTGCTGACTGACGGCCCACTTCAGCGGGCCGTTTTAATTTTTGCAGACGGGTGCGGCTGTCGTGCAGCATCAGCCACCCCATGGCAGCCAGGCACAAGCCCACCATCGGGAACACTGCCACGTTGACTGCGCTCCAACCGATGGCAGCAAGCAGCTTGCCCGAGGTGAGCGATGCGGTAGCGACGGTGGCGAACACGCAGAAGTCGTTGACCGCCTGTACCTTGTTCTTTTCGCTGGGCCGGTAGCACTCTGTCACCAGCGCGGTGCCGCCGATGTAACCGAAATTCCAGCCGATACCCAGCAGGACAAGGCCAATGGCGAAATTCGCATAATCGATGCCTGCCAGACCGAAAGCGCCTGCCATTGCAAGCAGCGCCATACCGGCAGCGAGAACCTTCTCCACCCCGAAGCGGGCAATCAGGTTTCCGGTGAAGAAGCTCGGGATGTACATGGCCAGCGCATGCCACTGGATCACCCATGCGCTGTCATCAACGGTAAACCCACACGCCACCATGGCGATGGGCGTGGCCGTCATCACCAGGTTCATCATGCCGTAGGCCATCATCCCGCAAAGAATTGCTACCAGCAGCTTTGGCTGGCGCAGAATAACGCCCAGAGGGCGCGCGTCAGATGTGCTGGTGTCCTCACGGGTATGGGGAATATCGAGAAAGGCCAGAACGGCCATGGCAATAACGGACAACACCGCAACGGCGGCAAAGTTGCCGGCGAACATCACAGGAGCAAAGTAGTCGCGGCTGACAATCACCAGCATGGGACCCAGCGTAGCCGCTGCAATGCCGCCGATCATGACCCACGAAATGGCCTTCGGCTTGAAAGCGGCAGAAGCGGTATCTGCTGCTGCAAAGCGGTAATAGCCGGAAAAGGCCTGATAACCACCTTGCAGGAATGTGCCGAACGAGAACAACCAGAAGTCC
>JAWVYF010000197.1:0-5480 GCA_033722845.1 Anderseniella sp.
CTGGTCCATGAACTGCGACAGCTGCGACGATCCGAAGAATTCACGAACCGCGGCAGCGGCCGGCTTGGCGTTGATCAGGTCATGCGGCATGACGGTGTCGATATCGACCGACGACATGCGCTCCTTGATGGCGCGCTCCATGCGGATCAGACCCAGGCGATACTGGTTTTCCATCAACTCACCGACCGAGCGCACACGGCGGTTGCCGAGGTGGTCGATGTCGTCGATGTCGCCCTTGGAGTCACGCAGTTCAGCCAGCGTCTTGACCACGGCAAGGATATCTTCCTTGCGCAGCACGCGCATGGTGTCTGGTGCGTCGAGTTCGAGGCGCATGTTCATCTTCACACGGCCAACCGATGACAGATCATAGCGTTCTTCATCGAAGAACAGACCGTGGAAAAGGGCTTCTGCCGTCTCGCGGGTCGGCGGCTCGCCTGGACGCATCACCCGGTAGATGTCGACAAGCGCTTGCTCGTAGCTTTCAACCTTGTCGGCCATCAGCGTGTTGCGGATGTAGGCGCCAGTGTTGATGTGATCGATATCAAGCAGGCGCAGTTCCTTGTAGCCAGCTTCCTTTACGCCCTCGAGCAGCTTTTCGTCGATTTCAGAACCAGCTTCGGCGTGGATTTCACCGGTCGATGCATCCACAAGCTCGTCGGCAATAAACATGCCGTGCAGGTCCTCGTCGGAGACCAGCAGGTCCTTGAGCCCCTCTTCGGCCAGCTTGCGGGCCAGGCGCGGGGTGATCTTGGTGCCGGCTTCCACGACAACCTTCTTTGACTTGGCGTCGATCAGGTCCACGGTCGGCTTGATGCCGCGATAGCGCTCGGGTGCGAACGGCATGCGCCATCCGTCCTTGGTCGAGGTCACCGTAACGGCGTCATAGAACGTGTGCAGGATTTCCTCATTGTCCATGCCAAGTGCATAGAACAGCGTGGTGACCGGCAGCTTGCGGCGGCGGTCAATGCGCACGTGAATGATGTCCTTTGCATCGAACTCGAAGTCGAGCCAAGAACCGCGATAAGGAATGATACGGGCAGCAAACAGCAGCTTGCCCGATGAATGGCTCTTGCCGCGGTCATGGTCGAAGAACACGCCGGGCGAACGGTGCATCTGCGATACGATCACACGCTCGGTGCCGTTGACCACGAATGTACCGTTCTTGGTCATCAGCGGAATGTCGCCCATGTAGACATCCTGCTCCTTGATGTCCTTGACGGACTTGGCGCCGGTGTCTTCATCAATTTCAAACACGATCAGACGGAGCGTGACTTTGAGCGGCGCTGCGAACGTCATGCCGCGCTGCTGGCACTCTTCAACGTCATATTTCGGCTCTTCGAACTCGTACGTGACATACTCGAGCATCGCCTGGCCCGAGAAATCGCTGATCGGAAATACCGACTTGAAGACCGCCTGCAAACCTTCCGCCAGCCGGCCGCCTTCAGGCTCGGCCACCTGCAGGAACTGGTCATAGGAGTCCTTCTGCACCTCGATGAGGTTGGGCATCTCGGCAACTTCCTGGATGTTGCCGAAAAACTTGCGAATTCTCTTGCGGCCAATAAAGGTCTGCGACATTTGTCTTCCTTCGCACTTTTGGGCTCTCATAGATGGGATAATCCCGAGAGCAATTCAATTAAGCCAGAGCGGCGGCTTGCCGGGCGGCCCTTGGCTGCTCTCCTTCAACCGAGAGCATGGGGCCGCGCGGAAAACCGCCTGAACGCCTCACTTCCATGTCTGCCGCCGCATTTGCCTTGGCAGGGTCCGGACGGGAGCAACCCCCGTCCGGCAATCTCGTAACAGACCAATTCGGTCTTACTTGAGCGACACCTTGGCGCCAGCAGCTTCCAGCTTCTTCTGGATTTCTTCTGCTTCTGCCTTCGGAGCAGCTTCCTTGACGGTCTTCGGCGCGCCTTCGACCATGTCCTTGGCTTCCTTCAGGCCAAGACCGGTGATGGCGCGGACTTCCTTGATGACCTCGATCTTCTTGTCGCCGGCAGCTTCCAGAACGACGTCGAATTCGTCCTTGGCTTCAGCAGCAGCAGCGTCGCCACCAGCAGCAGCACCGCCAGCAGCGGCGACAGCAACAGGAGCAGCGGCAGAAACGCCCCACTTTTCTTCGAGCATCTTGGACAGCTCAGCAGCTTCCATGACGGTGAGGTTGGAAAGGTCGTCTACGATTTTAGCAAGATCAGCCATTGTTTCGTCTTTCGTATTTACAGTTGAACCAGTTCAGTGATTGGACGCGGCCGATCAAGCCGCTTCTCCCTTGTCGGCATAGGCCTGCATGACGCGAGCGAGCTGAGCTGCAGGCGCCTGGGTGACACCCGCGATGCGGGTAGCCGGCGTCTGGATCATGCCCACGAGCTTTGCACGCAGCTCATCGAGCGACGGCATGCTTGCAAGTGCCTTGACGCCATCGGCATCAAGCACCGTCGAGCCAAGCGCCCCGCCAAGCACGACAAGCTTGTCGTGATCCTTGGCGAATGCGGCGATGACCTTGGGTGCCGCGACCGGGTCTTCCGAATAGGAAACCATGGTCGGACCTGAGAACAGGTCGGCGATGCCGGCAACGTCTGTGCCTTCAAGAGCGAGTTTTGCAAGACGGTTCTTCGCCACTTTCGTAGCGCCGCCTGCCTCTGCCATCTTGGACCGCAGAGCGTTCATCTGCGGAACAGTCAGGCCGAGATTGTGGGTCACGACGACAACGCCGGTCTCCTTGAAGACCGAGTTGAGCGTGGTGACGAGCTCTTTTTTCTGTGCTCTATCCACTTACTCTCTCCAGTTTGCCCGGCTTTGGGACCGGGCGGTTGCACCAAGCCGCCAATGCAATTGCGCTGCAACCCGACTGTTCAGGCCAGGAACAGCACCACAACATTTGCGGCGCTCCACTTGCCTGTCCTCTTCACCGCAAGACGCCGGAACACTGGCGCAACGGATCCGATCACTGAGGGTCCAAACTGCTCCTTGACCGAATGAACGGCCCTGAAACATTTCAGACACCTTGTCTCATGCGGGCTGCCGGCCAAGGCACTTAAGCTCAGAGCGAATGCTCTTCACACCTGCAATCTCGGACAGGTCAGAGCCGGTTTCCCGGCTCCATCCCCTGCCCCGGCATATTCAACCGGAGCAGAAGAAACTCGTCACAAGCCCATGACAGGCTTGAGTAAAAATCAGTCAGCCGACAAGCTGGCGACATCAACCTTCAGGCCTGGGCCCATGGTTGAAGACAGCGACACCTTCTTGATGTAGGTGCCCTTGGCGCCGGTCGGCTTTGCCTTGATGACGGCATCAACGAAAGCCTTGGCGTTTGCCAGGATCTTGTCCTCGTCAAAGCTGGCCTTGCCAACGCCGGCATGCACGATGCCAGCCTTCTCAACACGAAACTCCACCGAGCCGCCCTTGGCAGACTTGACCGCCGCAGCCACATCCGGCGTCACCGTGCCAACCTTCGGGTTCGGCATCAGGTTGCGCGGACCGAGCACCTTACCCAGGCGGCCGACCAGCGGCATCATGTCCGGTGTGGCAATGGCACGGTCAAAGTCGATTTCGCCGCCCTGCACCTTTTCGACCAGGTCTTCAGCGCCGACGATATCTGCACCAGCCGCTTTGGCTTCTTCTGCCTTTGCATCACGAGCGAACACAGCAACGCGAACATCACGGCCGGTACCGCCCGGCAGGGACACCACGCCGCGGACCATCTGGTCGGCGTGCCGCGGGTCAACACCCAGGTTCAAGGCAATTTCAACCGTCTCATCGAACTTGGCCTTGGCCCGTTCCTTCACCAGCTTGATTGCCTCATCAAGCGGATACGCCTTGTTGCGGTCAATACCTTCGGAAGCCGCAGTATATCTCTTACCCTTGTTGGCCATCGTCCGTTACCCCACAACTTCCAGGCCCATCGAGCGGGCAGAACCAGCAATGATCTTCTCTGCCTGATCAAGATCACGGGCATTGAGATCAACCATCTTCTTCTCGGCAATCTCACGCACCTGTGCGCGTGTCACCTTGCCGATGAAGGACCCCTTGCCGGGCTCCTTGTGGCCGGACTTGATCTTGGCCGCCTTCTTCAAAAAGTAGGACGCCGGTGGCGTCTTCATCACGAAGGAGAAGGACTTGTCCTGAAACGCGGTGATGATCACCGGAATCGGCGAACCAGGCTCCATCTGCTGGGTCGCAGCATTGAAGGCCTTGCAGAATTCCATGATATTCAGACCGCGCTGACCGAGAGCGGGGCCTACCGGCGGAGACGGGTTGGCCTGACCCGCCGGGATTTGCAGCTTGATATAGCCGAGTACTTTCTTTGCCATTTTACTTTCCCTCACCGTTCACCGCCGAGAACCGGCAGCTTCAGGCAGTTGAGGTTAGTGGTCCGGATCAGACGCTTTCACGCCCTGGCCTCCCACCGTTCACACGGAAACAACCCGTAAAGCCCTAGAGCTTTTCGACTTGCCCGAATTCCAGTTCGACCGGCGTAGGCCGGCCAAAAATCGACACTTCGACCTTGAGACGAGCACGTTCTTCGTCCACCTCTTCCACAAGGCCGTTGAACGAGGCGAACGGACCTTCGGCCACCCTCACCTGTTCGCCAACTTCGAACATTACCGTCGGGCGCGGGCGCTCGACACCTTCCTGAACCTGGCTCAGGATGCGGGTCGCCTCTTCCTCGGTAATCGGCATCGGTTTATTGTCATGCCCGAGGAAACCGGTGACCTTCGGCGTGTTCTTGATGAGGTGATAGGCCTCATCGGTCAAATCCATCTTCACCAGCACATAACCCGGAAAGAACCGGCGCTCTGACTGGACCTTGCGGCCCCGGCGCATCTCGACCACTTCTTCGGTCGGCACCAAAACCTCTTCAAACAGGCCCTCCAGCCCCTTGGCTGCTGCCTGTTCCTTGATCGACTCCGCCACCTTCTTCTCGAAATTCGAGTAGGCGTGCACGATGTACCACCGCTTTGTCATCTTGCGCTCCCGCCGATCCAGCCACTCAAGACCTGAAGAGAATGAGGTCAATGACCCACTTCAGGACTGCATCCACTCCCAGGAAAAACACGGCCGCCACCGCCGACAGGATCAGCACCATGATCGTGGTGATGATGGTTTCCCTGCGGGTCGGCCAGGTTACCTTGCTGGTTTCCTGACGCACCTGCTGGAAGAACTCGAACGGGTTGGTTTTTGCCATGTTCCTGTTTTCACATTGCCGGCAGACCGAAAATCAGTCCTGACCGCTTGTTCCGGTGGCAGGGGCGGAGGGTCTCGAACCCCCGACCTGCGGTTTTGGAGACCGCCGCTCTACCAACTGAGCTACACCCCTAACCGGTGAGCAGGCGAACCGGCAGTCCGGTTCGCCTGCAGCTTTACTCGATGATGGCCGAGACGACGCCGGCGCCGACGGTGCGGCCACCTTCGCGGATGGCGAAGCGCAGCTTCTCTTCCATCGCAATCGGCGTGATCAGCTCAACCTCAAACGACACGTTGTC
>JAWVYF010000198.1:0-5479 GCA_033722845.1 Anderseniella sp.
GCAGGCAAACTCGACCGCAATATAACCACCACCCGCAACCACGATGCGCTCGGGCAACTGCTCCAGATGCAGCGCCTCGTTGGAGGTGATGACGTGCTCGATGCCTTCAAGGTCGTGGTCAAGGTTTGGCTGACCACCGGTGGCAATCAGGATGTACTTCGCGGTGACGTGCTTGTCCTGCCCGACAAGACGCACCGAATGCCGGTCACGCAGTTCGGCCCGGCAGTGAAACAGCTCAACACCGGCTGCCTCAAGATTCTTGGCATAGATGCTTTCAAGGCGGTCAATTTCCTTGTCCTTGGCGGCGATCAGCGTGGGCCAGTCGAACTCGACCTTCTTGGTTGACCAGCCGAAGCCGACGGCATCCTCGAAGTGCTCTGCGTACTGGCTGGCATAGACCAGCAACTTCTTTGGAACACAGCCGCGGATGACGCAGGTGCCGCCAAAACGATACTCTTCGGCGATGGCGACCCTGGCGCCATGCTGGGCCGCGATACGTGCCGCACGAACGCCGCCGGAACCGCCACCAATGACGAACAGGTCATAGTCGAAGTCAGACATGTCAGGCGCTTTTTCTTTCGATGATTTCAATGCCGTTTGGCCCGCCCAGGATCGCCAGGCCGGCCATGTCGATGAACAGGCCGTGATCTACAAGACCCGGAATGGTGGACAGCGCGGAGGCTAGCTTCTGGGCATCAGGGATCTGGTCGAAGGCGCAATCGATGATAACGTTGCCATTGTCCGTCACGAACAGCTCCTCGTCGCGGATGCGCAAGGCCAGCGGCCCTTCGCATCCCGCCCAGCGCGAGGCGTGCTCGATTTTCATGGCGGTCGACTTCACGCCGAAGGGCACGACCTCGATGGGCAGAGGAAATTTGCCCAGCATGTCCACCTTCTTGGTGTCATCTGCAATCACGATCATCTGCTTGGATGAAGACGCCACGATCTTCTCGCGCAGCAGCGCACCACCGCCACCCTTGATGAGGGTCAGGTTGGCGTCCAGTTCGTCCGCGCCATCCACGGTCAGGTCGAGGATGGGCTCCTCGTCCAGCCGGGTCAGCGGAATGTTCAGGCTCTCCGCCTGCTGCCGGGTGGCTTCAGAGGTCGGGACGCAGACCACGTTCAATCCGCCTGCAACCATCTCACCCAGACCGGCGACGAACTTCGCCGCCGTTGACCCGGTGCCCAGCCCCAGTTTCATGCCGTCGCGCACGTGCTTCAACGCTTCGCGCGCGGCGGCTTCCTTTGCCTCGTCAGGTGTCATGCCTCACACGCCACCCATCAGCATGTACTTCATCTCAAGGTACTCCTCGGTGCCGTGGATGGAGCCTTCACGGCCGATGCCGCTCTCCTTGACGCCGCCAAACGGGGCCACCTCGGTTGAGATGATGCCTTCGTTGATGCCGACGATGCCGTAGTCGAGCGCCTCGCCAACGCGCCACACCCGGCCAATATCGCGGGTGTAGAAATAGCAGGCGAGGCCAAACTCGGTATCGTTGGCCATTTCGATGGCTTCTTCCTCGGTCTTGAAGCGGAACAGCGGCGCCACGGGGCCGAATGTTTCTTCCTTGGTGACCTTCATGGAGGTGTCCACGTCGCGCAGGATGGTCGGCTCGTGGAAGTTGCCGCCAAGCGCCTTGCCGCCGGTGACGATCTTGGCACCCTTGGAGACAGCATCCTGGATGTGCTCCTGCACTTTCTCTACGGCTGCCTTGTTGATGAGCGGGCCGGTGGTCACACCTTCCTGCGTGCCGTCGCCAACCTTCATGTTCTCAACGGCGGCCTTCAGCGCATCGGCGAACTTGTCATAAATGCCGTCCTGCACCAACAGGCGGTTGGCGCACACGCAGGTCTGACCCGCGTTGCGGTACTTCGAGGCCATCGCACCGGCAACGGCAGCATCAATGTCGGCGTCATCGAACACGATGAACGGGGCATTGCCGCCAAGTTCCATGCCGACCTTCTTCACGGTCTTTGCACACTGCTCCATCAGGATCTTGCCGATCTCGGTGGAGCCGGTGAAGGTCAGCATCTTCACGACAGGGTTCGAGGTCAGCTCACCGCCGATCTCCGATGCCTTGCCGGTGACGACGCTAAGCACGCCTGCCGGAATGCCCGCGCGCTCTGCCAATTCGCACAGGGCCAACGCTGACAGTGGCGTTTCGGAGGCCGGCTTGATGACCATGGTGCAGCCCACGGCCAGCGCCGGACCGGCCTTGCGGGTGATCATGGCATTGGGGAAGTTCCACGGCGTAATGGCACCGCACACACCGACCGGCTGGCGGATGACGACGATGCGGGCATCCGCCTTGTGGCTTGGAATGGTCTCGCCATTGATGCGCTTGGCTTCCTCGGCGAAGAACTCGATGAACGATGCGCCGTAGGCAATTTCGCCGCGAGCCTCAGCCAGCGGCTTGCCCTGCTCGGCGGTCATGATCTGGGCCAGGTCTTCCTGGTTCTCCATCATCAGGTTGTACCAGGTGCGCAGTATGTTGGAGCGCTCCTTGGCCGTCTTTGCCGCCCAGCCCTTCATGGCCTTCTCGGCGGCGGCAATGGCTTGCTTCGTCTCTTTCGCGCCCAGCTTCGGCACACTGGCAATCACATCGCCGGAGGCCGGGTTGGTCACGTCGATCTTGTCATCGCCATCGACCCACTTGCCGTCGATATAGCACTGCTCCTTGAGCAGCGACTTGTCCTTCAGGATGTCGCGCAGAGCCTGCGTCTTGATAGCGTCCATTTGCTTGAGCCTCCTCACTTACGACTTTCTGGCGGGCGGTTTAGCACGGGCCACGCGACACTCCAAGGCAGATCAGGTTGCATGTGATGTGAGGTGAGTGCATATCTCTGCTTCCATCATCACCGGGCTTGCCCAGGTGATCCTGTTTCAGTTTCCCAAGAGATGCCCGGGTCAAGTCCGGGCATGACGAATGTAATGACCACCATGCCCCGCCCTGCCGTCATCTTTGACCTCGATGGAACGCTGGTCGATACCGCACCTGACTTGTGGGCGGCGACGAACCATGTGCTTACCGCGCACGGGCGACGCGCCGTGACGCTGGATGAAGTGTATGAGATGGTGGGTCAAGGCGCGAAGAAACTGATCGAGCGTGGGTTCGAGCGCACCGGAGACCCTGTGCGGGCTGACCTTGTCGACATCATGTTCCGCCAGTTTATCGATCACTACACAGCCAATATCACTGCAACGTCGAAACCCTACCCCGGTGTGCTTGGCCTGTTGGACGAGTTGAAGGCGCGTGGTGTGGGCATGGCGGTGTGCACCAACAAGCTGGAACGCCTCTCGGTCAAGCTGATCAATGGCCTTGGCATGGACCACTATTTCTCGGCCATCATCGGTCCGGACACCACAGGCGTTGCCAAGCCAGACCCCAAGCCGCTATTTGCGGCAATTGACCATGCTGGCTCGGCTCATACCCACGCCGTGATGATTGGCGACTCGGCGACAGACATCCGCACCGCCCAGGCCGCACAGGTGCCCGTAATCGCGGTCAGCTTCGGCTATACCGACACCCACGTATCGGCGTTCGATCCGGACCACGTGGTCGACCACTTTGATGAGATCCTGCCGCTGCTGGAAACGCGGTTTGCCGCTCACGCCTGAGTGCGTTCGATGCGGCCCAGCATGATACCGGCGATTATTGTCAGCACTGCCATGGGCAACAGGTAGAACAGTGACCAGCTCCAAATGCCGTCGCCCAGACCGACCAGCCAGGTTGTCGCCGCAGGCCCAATGAGCTGGCCGATGGCCACCCCTTGCAGCATCAGCCCATTGACGGTTGAGACATGAGCCGGGCTCGGGCTGTGGCGGGCAACGCCGGCAAACAGCGAACCCGGTATCATGCCGCCAAAGCTGGAGAACAACACCGCGCCCGCAATGCGCACGGCTACGGGCAAACTGTCCGTCATCACCACGACTGCGCCGACCGCCATCATGGCGGCAGCCAGCACGATGAGCGTGCGACGCTGCCAGCCGCGGTCGAGCAGCAGGCCCGAGGCAACATTGCCGGCAGTGTTGGCAACCATCACCGCTGCGCCCGCCGCTGCCGCCGGCGCGAGCAGCCAGCCGGCGCGCTCCACCAGGATGAGCGGCACGAAACTGGTGACTGCCATGTACTGACCGGAGTAACAGCCGAACACCACGGCAAGCATCACCGCACCCGGCGTCTTCAGCACGGTGGCAATGCGCCCTGCCCCGGCCGGGTTGGCCACCGGTGCCTGTGGTGGTGCGGCCCATACCAGCGCTGCGAGACAGAACACGTAGGTTAGGGATATCGTCAGCCAAAGGCCGCGCCAGCCAAGCGTGGTAATGACAAGTCCGCCAGCCAGCAACACCAGCCCCGCCCCCAAGGGCAAGTAAGCGCCCCACAGGCCCATCGCGGTCTGGCGGGTGCGGTCATCGGCCAGCCGGATGATGAGGCCGGGAAGCGACACCGACATCATGAAAAAGCCAATCCCCTCGGCGACCCGCGTGATTATGAGCCACTCGCCCGAGTTCACCTGCGCACCCCAAACCCCGGCGAGCGAAGCTGCTACAAGCCCCACACCGGCCAGCCGCAGCTGGCCAAACCGGTCTGACAACGCGCCGAAGAAGCAACCTGTCACTGCAGCAACCAGCGAGAACATCGACACGACAAGTCCTGCCTGAAACAGACTGAGTTCGAGCTCGCCACGCAGCACCGGCAGCGCAGCCGGCGCCTTGCCTACAAGAAAAGCCGCGGCCACCCCGGTCAGGAATACGGCCCAGATCCGCGGCCAGGGTGATGCCTTGTCTGACGTCATGAAAAATATATCCCCGGAAGCCGCGATGCGCGCCCAAATCCGCCTTCAATGCGCCATTATCCGGGCGCTGACTCAAGGATGTGCCATAAGGCATATTTCTTTCCGGAGATAAAGAAGATGTACCGTACATTTGCGGTCGCGCTCGCCTTGGCGGCGGGCATATCGGTTGCGCATGCAGAAGACAATGTGAAGATCGAAACTGCAGATCAGTGCCACGGCATTGCCAAGACACTCGACAAGACGCTGGCTGACAGTATTTCCTCACTGCCCCAAAAGCAGTCAGACGAGGCGGCGGCTTCCATCAAGTCATTGCATGAGGCCTGTGGGGCCAATGATCTCTCGGCGGCAGCCGAATACGCAACGGCTGCTCGTCAGTCGCTGGCATCTGAGAACTGAAACAGTGTGCGCGCGCCGAAGCTGCTTGACTTGGCACGGCGCGCGCCGCTATACCGCGCCCGACCTCAAAGCGGGCGGTTAGCTCAGTTGGTAGAGCACAGTGTTCACATCGCTGGGGTCACTGGTTCGAATCCAGTACCGCCCACCATTCTTTCTCTATTGGTTTCAATGCCTTAGAGAAACGCCCCTCCTCAAAAGATCTGTTTGAAATCTCAGCTGTCACACTCTGGTCACAGCAAACGAGGTTTCACATGCCTTCTGTCCGTAAACGAGGAGACAAGTGGCA
>JAWVYF010000199.1:0-5479 GCA_033722845.1 Anderseniella sp.
AACGGCGAGGTGATTGCACCGGTCATGCCCGAGACAGCACCAAACGAAACCAGCGTTCCGGCAATCCACCAGATCTGTTCTCCGCCCATCAGGCATAACCCGCCGATTGCCAACGGCAACACGAACCAAGGCATCAGCCTGCGCGCGCCATGCCGGTCCACCGCGCTGCCGGCCAGCAACGACGCAGCAATGGAGGACGCCGCATAGGCCGACAGCAGCAGATACCAGGTGGCGAGCGGCCAGCCGTTTGCAGTTGTGATGTGCTGGTGGTGGAACATCAGCCCGGTATTGAGGAACGACGGCGCCAGCACCACCGGCACCACACCATAAAAGCGCGGGTCACGCAGCATCTGGCCCCGCGTCCACTGGCGCTGCACCGGCCTGCCACTGGCAGAGCGCTGCGTTGCCAGGATGCTCATGCGGTCGAGATAGCGCCCGTGGCGGCGGCGGTGGTCGGCAATCAGTACCAGCAGCAATGGCAACACAACCCCGGCGGCAACAGCGCCCAGCGCATACCACGACCAGCGCCAGCCGATTGCGGCGATGACGGCGGAAATGGTGATCGGCAGCGTAGCCTCGGCAAGGGTGAAGCCCTGATTGACGATGGCCGACGCCTTGCCGCGCACCGTCTCATAGTAGCGGTTCACCGAGGTGACGGCGATGTGGCTCATCAGGCCCTGTCCGAAGTGGCGCAGCATGAACAGTGCCAGCAACAGGGTGAGCGGGCCGGTCGCGCTGCCGGCCACAAGACAGGCGGCACACAGGCCAAGCGTCGTGACCGCGAAGACGGTTCGCAGGTCAAACCGGTCGATCAACTTGCCTGACCACAGGATGACCGCCGCACTGGCCAGCGTTGCCAGCATGTAAAGCGTGCCGAAGCCGCCATGCGTCAGGCCAAAGGCAGCGCGCATGTCGGCATTGAACAGCGAGATCACCAGGGTCTGTCCCGGCGCCGACGCCAGCGAGGCCAGCGTGCCGAACGCCAGCAGCCGCCAGTCGGTGATCAGTTCTGACCGGGTGGAGCCGGGAAGCGCCATGAGAGAGGTTGCCTTGCCGCTATGGTTGATCGCTGCGCGCGCGACCGTGCCCCGGCGCGGGGCTGCTTGGCAAGGGCAGGGCGGTCGTTACATGACGATAACGGTGGTGCCGATCTTCACACGTTTGTACAGGTCGGCCACGTGATGGTTGAGCATCCGGATGCACCCTGCCGTCACCGCCTGGCCCAGGTTCCACGGCTCGTTGGTGCCGTGAATGCGGTACAGCGTGTCCTTGCCGTTCTTGTAGAGGTAGAGCGCGCGCGCACCCAGCGGGTTGTTACGCCCGCCGTCCAGCTGATCGGGCAGGAATACGCCCTTCTTGCGGGCACGCACCCGCATTTCTGCAGGCGGCGTCCAGCTTGGCCATTCGGCCTTGCGGGCAATCTGTGCCGTGCCCTTCCAGCTCATGCCTTCACGGCCCACGCCGACGACATAGCGTATGGCGCGGCCGCGTTTGGTCACGTAGTACAGGCGGCGGTGCTTGACGACCACCACGATGGTGCCCGTGGCGAATTTTTTGGGAAAGTCGATCTCTTCAGGTCCGGGCAGCCCGCGCGGCACAGGCCCCATGCTCTTCTGAAACAGGCCGATGGCGTTGGCCTGGCTCGGGCCGACGGTAAACAGAACAGCGCTGGCAAGCCCCAGCACACAAAGTGCGAACCGCAGGAATCTTGACATCCGCCGTCTCCCGTCCACCCAATTCATCCGGGTTCGGATTAGAGCCTGAATGCGGTTAACTCGGCGTAAATGGCAACGCGCCGTGAGCTGGCTTGCATAAAAAAAGACCGGACCCGCGGGAGGAAGCAGCGGGCCCGGCCTCTTGTTCTGGTCTGACGAGGGCGTGTCAGACCGGGTAATCTTGTTAGACCGAGTAGTACATGTCGAATTCCACCGGATGCGGTGTCATTTCGTAACGCATGTTTTCTTCCATCTTCAGCTCGATATAGGCATCGATCTGGTCGTCGGAGAACACGCCACCGGCCTTCAGGAACTCGCGGTCGGCATCCAGCGAGGCGAGCGCTTCACGAAGCGAACCGCACACGGTCGGGATGTCCTTCAGCTCTTCCGGCGGCAGGTCGTACAGGTCCTTGTCCATCGGGTCGCCCGGGTGGATCTTGTTCATGATGCCGTCCATGCCGGCCATCACCATGGCGGAGAAGGCCAGGTACGGGTTGGCGGTCGGGTCCGGGAAGCGGACTTCAACACGCTTGCCCTTCGGCGATGCGGTCCACGGAATACGGCACGAAGCCGAGCGGTTGCGCGACGAGTAGGCCAGCAGAACAGGAGCTTCATAGCCCGGCACCAGACGCTTGTAGGAGTTGGTGGACGGGTTGGTGAAGGCGTTCAGGGCCTTGGCGTGCTTGATGATGCCGCCGATGTAGTACAGGCACATTTCCGACAGGTCGGCATACTGGTTGCCGGCAAACAGCGGCTTGCCGTCCTTCCAGATCGACTGGTGCACGTGCATGCCCGAGCCGTTGTCGCCAAACACCGGCTTCGGCATGAAGGTGGCCGTCTTGCCATACTGGTGCGCGACGTTGTGGATTGCGTACTTGTAGATCTGCAGGTGGTCTGCACAGCGGGTCAGCGTTTCGAACTTGATGCCAAGCTCATGCTGGGCAGCAGCCACTTCGTGGTGGTGCTTTTCAACCGTCACGCCCATCGATGCCATGGCAGCCAGCATTTCGCCACGGATGTCCTGGCCGCTGTCAACCGGGTTCACGGGGAAGTAGCCGCCCTTGGTGCGCGGACGGTGGCCCATGTTGCCCATCTCGTACTCGGCATCCATGTTGGACGGCAGTTCGGTCGAGTCCACCTTGAAGCCGGTGTTGTACGGATCAGCCGCAAAGCGCACGTCATCAAACATGAAGAACTCGGCTTCCGGGCCAACGGTGATGGTGTCACCAATGCCTGAGGACTGCACATAAGCCTCGGCCTTCTTGGCCGTGGTGCGCGGGTCGCGCTCATAGGCTTCGCCGGTGCCCGGCTCGAGAATGTCGCAGAACACCGCTGCGGTCTTCTGGGCGTAGAACGGGTCGATGTGCAGCGACGTCGGATCGAGCATCAGCACCATGTCGGACTCGTTGATCGCCTTCCAGCCGGCGATCGAGGAGCCGTCGAACATCAGGCCGTCTGCAAAGACGTCCTCGTCGATGGTGGAGATGTCCTGGGTCACGTGCTGCATCTTGCCGCGCGGATCGGTGAAGCGAAGGTCGACGTACTTCACGTCGTTCTCCTTCAGGTACTTCATCGCGTCTGAAACGGATTTCGGTGATTTTGCCATCTGTTTTGCCCTCGTAGAGTTGACTTGAATGGTAGTTGGGTTGGTGGGTTAAGTACTGATAAGGCTCACAACGCGTCCGTGCCGGTCTCGCCGGTACGGATGCGGATTGCCTCGTCAATGGTGGAAATGAAGATCTTGCCGTCGCCGATGCGTCCGGTGCGTGCAGCGCCCAGGATGGCCTCGACGGCCTGATCGACCATGCTGTCATCCAGCACGATCTCGATGCGCACCTTGGGCAGGAAGTCGACGACGTACTCAGCGCCGCGGTACAGCTCGGTGTGGCCCTTCTGGCGGCCAAAACCCTTGGCTTCCGTCACCGTAATGCCCTGAAGGCCGACTTCCTGCAAAGCCTCCTTCACCTCGTCGAGCTTGAACGGTTTGACGATGGCCTCGATCTTCTTCATGTGCCCTCTCGATGCGTTCCCTAGGGTGGTTGGGCGGTGCCGCATGTGCCCGCCGGTAGGATTTGGTTAACGTGTTTGCATGAGCCGTGCCAGTTTGCGGGCGGGGTAAAACATTATTGATTTCAATCGGTTGAAGCGGAAAGTAGAATCAACGCCTGAAAATAAGGCGATTAAAATATAGGCAGATGATGAAAAGATAGGCTGAAATGAATGCCTGCTTTCCGGGCGGTTCCGCAGCGTCACCAAACTTTGTCCGGCCCGGTTCACATGTGCATTACATGACGTCAAATCCGGTTGTGCGCCGCTACACGCTATGGCTGTATTGGGTTTGCAAAAACAAATCAGCCAGAAGGACAACAAGAACAATGACGGGTTTTGTGCGCAAGGCAGCTAGGACGACGGTGGCGGCAGCTGCCCTGATGAGCGGGGCGGCCGGCCTTGCGCAGGCGGAAGACCGCGATGTGATGGTGGTGTTCGATGCGTCGGGCTCCATGTGGGGCGACATTGGCGGCAAGACCAAGATCGAGACCGCCCGCGACGTTTTGCGGGACGTGCTGCCCGGCATCAAGGGCAGCTACAACATGGGCATGATCGCCTATGGCCACCGCGAGAAGGGCCAGTGCGGCGACATTGAAATGGTGGTGGCGCCCCGGCCCGTGGACGAGGCGCGCGGCGAGCTCGCCCGTGTGGCCAGCGGCCTGCAGCCGAAGGGCAAGACGCCGCTGACCGAGGCCGTGCGGATGGCGGCAGAAGCCGTCAAATACACCGAGAGCGCGGCCACCGTGATCCTGATCACCGATGGCATCGAGACCTGCAATGCAGACCCGTGTGCGCTGGGGCGCGAACTGGAGCGCAACGGCGTCAACTTCACCGCCCACGTGGTCGGCTTTGGCCTGTCCGCGCGCGAGGGCCGTCAGGTGGCCTGTCTGGCAGAAGAAACCGGCGGCAAGTATTTCCCCGCCTCTGATGCGGGCGAGCTGAGTGCGGCTCTGAACAAGACGTTCGACCCCGCGCCTGCGCCAGAACCGGTCTATGAAGGCCGCCAGGTGCGCTTCCGCGTCTACACCAACGATAGCGACAAGCACGTCAACGCCCGCGCCATGGCGCGCTTTGACATTCTGCCCGGCGCGCCGGACCTCAAGTGGCAAAACTTCAAGACCCACTATGAAGGCGATGCCACCGCAACCGCGCTCATGGACCCCGGCCAGTACACCGCACTGCTGCAGATCAAGGTTGGCAACAAGGCATCGAAGACGAGGTTGAATTTCATCGTCGAGCCGGGCGAGGGCATCCAGTACATCGACCTGGCGCAGACCGACGGTACACTTCGCGTGCTGCCCTACATCTCGGCTGATGAGCCGGCACCATTGAAGGACTTCCGCTCCGCCACTGGCGGCTTCACCCGCGCCACCTTCAAAGTGTTCCCGGTGGTCGACGGCGTGGTGCAGGAAGACGCCGGCATCAAGCAGGAGTTCAAGTGGGAAGGCGCGCTGCCCGCTGGCACCTACCTGGTGCGCGGGGGGTATGGCGGCCTCATGGTGCGCGAAGAGCTGGTCGATGTGGCGGGCCGCGAGACCACCGACTTAAACTTCAACTTCGCCCTGTCGCGGGTGTTCCTCGACGTGCGCGACAAGGACGGCTTCCCGCCCGAGCGCGCCGAAGCCTCGATCTACGACTCGCCCAATGGCGCAACCCGCTTCGAGAACGGCTATGCCGGGCCATATAACGGCTCGGACAACAAGGCCTGGTTCCTG
>JAWVYF010000200.1:0-5463 GCA_033722845.1 Anderseniella sp.
GCCATCAAGGAAGCCAATCGTCTTGGCATTCCGGTTGTGGCCGTGCTCGACTCCAACTCAGACCCGGCCGGCATCGACTTCCCGATCCCGGGCAACGATGATGCGGGCCGCGCCATTGCGCTTTACTGCGACCTGATTGCGCGCGCTGCAATTGACGGCATCTCGCAGTCTGCTGCTGGCACCGGCGTTGATCTGGGTGCAGCTGAAGAGCCGATGGCAGAAGAAGCGGTGGCCGAACCGGCACCTGCTGCTGAAGCGGAAGCCCCGGCAGCTGCATCGGGTGACGACGACCTGACCAAGATTTCCGGCGTTGGCCCGGTGCTGGCCGGCAAGCTGGCAGAGCTGGGTTACACCAGTCTGGCCCAGATTGCCGAACTGACACCTGAACAGGTGGCTGAGATCGACGAGAAGCTGAACTTCAAGGGCCGCATCGATCGTGAAGACTGGATCGGCCAGGCCAAGGCAATGATCGCCGGCTGATTACAGCTGGCGTGACCTGTCTGCAAAAACAGTACTGGCGTCCGCAGCTCTTGTAATGCGGACGTCACATTTCCATTTCACGTGGCTGATGCACAGCCAAAACGAATGATTGAGAGGATTGTCATGGCACAGATTACTGCTGCGATGGTGAAGGAACTGCGCGAGACCACCGGTGCCGGCATGATGGATTGCAAGGCAGCACTGGCCGAGAACGACGGCGACATGGAAGCCGCCATTGACTGGCTGCGTGCCAAGGGTCTTTCCAAGGCTGCCAAGAAGGCATCGCGCGTTGCCGCTGAAGGCCTGGTTGGTGTTGCGGTCGACGGCAACACCGGTGCCGCGGTTGAGGTCAACTCTGAAACCGACTTCGTTGCCCGCAACCCGGAATTCCAGAAGATGGTGAGCGAAATCACCAACCTGGCGCCAGCCGCCAATGGTGATGTCGAGAAGCTGAAGGCAACCGATTTCCCCGGCGCCGGCAAGTCTGTCGAAGCTCACGTGGCTGAAATGGTCGGCACCATCGGTGAAAACATGGGTGTGCGCCGTACCGCTTCGGTGACCGTGACCAATGGTGTGGTTGCTTCTTATGTCCACAATCAGGCCGCTCCCGGCCTGGGCAAGATCGGTGTTCTGGTTGCAGTCGAGACGGCTGGTGACAAGGCTGCTGCCGAAGCATTCGGCAAGCAGGTGGCCATGCACGTCGCAGCGGCCAACCCGCTTGCGCTGACGCCGGAAGACATTCCGGCGGACGTGGTTGAGCGTGAGCGTGCGGTGTTCACCGAGCAGGCCCGTGAGAGCGGCAAGCCGGACAACATCATCGAGAAGATGGTAGAAGGCCGTATCCGCAAGTTCTACGAAGAATCTGTGCTGCTGAGCCAGGCCTTCGTGATGAACCCGGACCTGAGCGTAGAGCAGGCCGCCAAGGAAGCAGGTAGCGATTTCAAGATCGCCGGATTCGTCCGTATGCAGCTTGGTGAAGGCATTGAGAAGGTCGAGGAGGACTTCGCTGCTGAAGTCGCCAAGACCGCCAGCGGCGGCTGACAGACCAGCTTGAACGGTTTGCTCCAGACTGGTGCGAATCGGCAATTTGAACGAGAGTTTTCGGGGCCTGCGCAAGCAGGCTCCGTTTTGTTTTGGAATGCAGGATAATGGGGCAGAAACCTGGTTTTTCGCGTGTCTTGCTGAAGGTGTCCGGAGAGGCCCTGATGGGCTCGAAAGACTTTGGCATCGACATGGACATGGCTGCGCGCGTGGCCGGTGAAGTGGTGCGCGCGGTGCGCGACGGCGTGCAGGTGGCGTTGGTCATTGGCGGCGGAAACATTTTCCGTGGTGTGTCTGGCGCTGCCGGGGGCATGGATCGCGCAAATGCCGACCAGATGGGCATGCTTGCCACCGTCATGAACGCGCTGGCCATGCAGGACGTGTTGCAGGCACAAGGTGTGGACGCGCGAGCCATGTCGGCTATTCCCATGCCGACCGTGTGTGAACCGTTCTTGCGGGCCAAGGCGCTGAGGCACCTCGAAAAGGGGCGAGTGGTGATTTGCGCTGCCGGCACGGGCAATCCGTTCTTTACCACTGATACCGGTGCGACGCTGCGGGCGGCGGAGTTGAAGTGTGATGCCTTGTTCAAGGGAACCAGTGTCGACGGGGTCTATTCTGCTGACCCCAAGACGGGTTCATCGGCCGAACGTTTCGACACGCTGACCTATGACGAGATGCTGGCCCGCAACCTGAAGGTAATGGATGCGGCAGCCATAGCCCTTGCGCGCGACAATGCCATTCCTGTAATCGTGTTCTCCATTCGCAGCGAAGGCGAGTTCAACAAGGTGTTGCAAGGTAACGGGACCTTCACCCGTGTTACCGTAAGTTGATATGGTTGCGTCAGTGCAGCCCCACTATGACGAGACAACAAGATGAGCGATAAGATTGATCTGGCAGACCTGGAGCGCCGCATGGAAGGCGCGGTAGAGGTGCTGAAGACCGAGTTCGCGGGGCTGCGTACCGGGCGTGCGTCTGCAGCTCTGCTCGAACCGGTCATGGTAGAGGCCTATGGCTCGCAGATGCCATTGAACCAGGTTGGTACGGTGTCGGTGCCTGAGCCGCGCATGTTGTCGGTTCAGGTCTGGGATGCGACCCAGGCGCCGGCGGTGGAAAAGGCGATCCGCAATTCCGGTCTCGGCCTGAACCCAATGGCGGAAGGTGCAGTCATCCGCATACCTATTCCGGAATTGACCGAAGATCGGCGTCGTGACCTCACCAAGGTAGCGCACTCGTATGCCGAAAGTGCTCGTGTGGCCGTGCGCAATGTACGCCGCGACGGCATGGACACGTTGAAGCGCATGGAGAAGGATGGCGACATCTCTGAAGATGAGCAGCGCCAGCAGTCGGATCAGGTGCAGGCGCTTACCGACAAGGTAATCAAGGAGATCGATGATCTTCTGGCACAAAAAGACACTGATATCATGCAGGTATAGACGTCCGCATTGCCGGTGACGGCAGGGGGCAGTCTGGCCGCAAAGGCCGGGTGGTGAGAAGGGAGAACACAGGGCTGATGCAGAAAGATGCGGCAAATCTTGCTGCCGGGCCTGATGGAGCCGGTGAGCAGCAACTCCCCCGTCATGTCGCGATCATCATGGACGGCAACGGGCGGTGGGCCACCCAGCGCTCGCTTCCGCGAACAGAAGGTCACCGGCACGGGGTCGAAGCAGTGCGCCGCCTTGTGCGCGCAGCAATCGAAACCGGGACCGAATACCTCACCATCTTCACGTTTTCGTCGGAGAACTGGCGCCGCCCGAAGAACGAGATCAGTTACCTGTTTTCGCTCTTGCGGCGCTTCATTCGCCAGGATGTAGCCGAGCTGCACAGCGCCGGCGTTCGCATCCGGGTGATTGGCGAACGCGAAGGGCTGGATGCTGACATCGTGCAGCTGATTGATGAGTGTGAGCGGCTGACGCAGGACAACAGCCGGCTCAACCTTGTCGTTGCCTTCAACTATGGTGGCCGAACCGAAATTGCGAAGACGGCGCAGTTGCTTGCGCGCAAGGCCGCTTCGGGCGAGATCGATCCGGACCAGATTGATGAGGCCATGTTTGCCGCAAACCTGTACGCTCCAGACGTGCCCGAGCCGGACCTGCTTGTCCGCACCAGTGGAGAACAGCGGGTGTCCAACTATTTGCTCTGGCAGATGGCATACACTGAAATGCTATTCGTGAACGAGCACTGGCCGGATTTTGATGCGTCGGTCTATCGCCGCGCGCTTGATGAGTATGCCGGACGCCAGCGCCGGTTCGGCGGCACCCCTGCCGCAGCAGCCGTTGGCTGACCTTCCGGATCCGGGTAATCATGTCCGATAACTCGTTACAGGCACGCCTTGCAGGTTTCATGACCCGCGAGTTGCTGGTGCGTATCATTGCTGCTGCAGTGCTTATTCCCATTGTCCTGCTCGACGTCTGGTTGGGCGATGTCTGGTTTGACATCGGCATGGCATTGATTGCCGCGCTGATGGCTGCCGAGTGGTGCAGGATGGTCCACGACGGCTCACAGCGGCAGTTCGCCGTGCACGGACTTGCTGCGATCGGCTCAGTTTTGATCGTTACGCGGGCCGGGCTGGTGACAGCGGCGCAACTGATCTTCTTGTGTTGGGCCTTGTCGTTACTATTCCAGGCGTATTCGAAGGGCTTGCGTTCCACATGGATGTGGTGGGGCGTACCCTATATTGCGTTGCCGGGGGTTGCGCTGGTGATGATTAGGCATTCGCCCGAGTTGGGTCTCACCGCTGTACTGTGGCTTTTCGCAGTTGTGTGGAGTGCAGACACGATGGCCTATGTCTTTGGCCGCCTGATAGGAGGGCCCAAACTGGCCCCGGCCATTTCGCCCAACAAGACCTGGGCCGGGCTGGCAGGTGCTGTCTCAGGCGGGGTCGTGGCCTCCGTGGTTGCAGTCTTGATTGCGGGGCTCAGCAGCGTTGCAATCCTCGCGCTGATCGGTGCGGTGCTGGCTGTGCTGGAACAGGCGGGCGACCTGTTTGAAAGTGCCGTGAAACGCCGGTTCGGGTTCAAGGATTCCGGCAAGATCATTCCCGGTCATGGCGGGGTGCTGGATCGCGTTGACGGATTGATGTTTGCAGCTGTTGCGGCTGCGGCCATTGGCTACCTCCATGCAGGGGCTGACAAGGTGGCTTCCGGGCTGCTTGTCTGGTAATCATCGCGCGGGCATTGGGCCTTTTTCCAAATTCACGACAAGACTCAATCATCATGACCTCAGGCTCCGGCGCGAAAACGCTCACCATTCTCGGCTCTACAGGCTCTATTGGCCAGTCCACCGTTGACATAGTCCGGCATCACCCGGACCGGTTCAAGGTTGAAGCCCTGGTTGCAAACCGCAACATTGCGCAACTGGCCGCAGATGCGCGGGAAGTGAACGCAAGGCTCGCTGTCACTGCTGACGCAAGCCTGCTGGGTGAACTCAAGGCCGCGCTGGCTGGTTCCGGCATTGAGGTAGCGGCAGGCGAGCAGGCTGTCATCGAGGCCGCGACCCGTCCGGTCGACATGATCATGGGCGCAATTGTTGGAGCTGACGGCCTCAAGCCGACCCTTGCCGGAGTAGAGCAGGGCACCACCATCGCGCTTGCCAACAAGGAGTGCCTGGTGTCGGGGGCAGAGGTGTTCACCTCGGCCGCAAAGAAGTTCAATGCCACGATCATTCCGGTGGACAGCGAGCACAGTGCTCTCTTCCAGTGTTTCGAGGAGCACAATACGCAGCATGTGGACCGCCTTACGCTGACTGCATCCGGCGGGCCGTTCAGGACCTGGAGCAAGCAGGAGCTTGAAGCGGCAACCCTGCAAAGCGCGCTGAAACATCCCAACTGGTCGATGGGTCAGAAGGTGACCATCGATTCCTCGACGCTTATGAACAAGGGGCTGGAGTTCATCGAGGCGTTTCACCTGTTCCCGGTGGAACTGGAGAAGATCGAGGTGGTCGTAC
>JAWVYF010000201.1:0-5448 GCA_033722845.1 Anderseniella sp.
CCGCGCAGGAACGAGAACGGCGTGGTGACCTGGAGTTCGGTGTAATTGGTCATTTATTCGCTCACGCCAGTTTCGCTTCGCTCAACGGCTCCGCGGGGGCGGCCTGACCGGCCGGCGCGCAGTCGCGCTTGCCTCGGCCTTTTGGCCTCGGATGAGGTGTTCTGCCTCTTGTCCTTTCCCTGTCGGAGCTGACGCTCCTCCACGCCTCTTATTCAAACAATCCATGCACGAACCAGCCGGGGGCGGGTCTGTCCTGTTCTTCGTACAGGCCCTCGCGATAGATCCAGTAGCGCCGCCCGGCTTCGTCCTCGACGGTGTAGTAATCGCGGGTGCGCGGGCGGTGGCCGGGCCGGTCCGGCCTTCGCCACCAGTCCGGCGCAAGGCGTTCCGGGCCGGACGCCTTCAGCACTTTCCTTGCCACGTGCCGCCAGGTGAAGCGCACCGGTGGCCCGTCCGGTACCGAGGCGATCACGTCGATCTCTTCCGGCCGGTCGAGCAAAGTGATGGGGCGTTGTTTATCGTTCACGGCAGTCGAGCTTTGCTCGACGCCTGCGCGGGCGCGGGCAAAGCCCGCCTCGCGGTCGCTCGGATGGGTGCCATGCAGGAAGGTTTTGCCTGCCTCACCAAACCCCTTCACGTCTTCGGCCCGTTCCGGCTGGTGGCTGCCGGCGGGCAGGTTGACGCTCACCGGCGCGCCGTCCTCGCGCGCGGCGATGCGGTCGGCCAGTTCTGCCAGTTCCGTACCCGCGCCGTCTTCGCCGGTGAGGGCTTCCTGCACGGCGGAAAGCGCTTGCGTTTCGCGCGCTTTGAGGCTGGCGGCATCGACGCCGAACCCCATGTCGATTTTTTCCAGCCGGGGGGCGAGCAGCCGCTCAAGGTGTTCTGCGCGGGCAGACGGGCGGCTCAGGCCCGCCTGCACGATGGCGCGTGAACCATCGGCCCGGTACAGCGCCAGTTCGAGATAGACCGCACCTTCGCCGGCCTTGGTCAGCTTCAGGCACAGGGTACGTGTCAGGTGCTCCAGCATCGCCAGTACCCCGTCATGGCTCTTCAACGGCTCCATCACCGAATGGCGCACGGCAAACTCCACCGGCGGTGACAGGGGCGACAGCGGCGTTTGCGTCAGGCCAAGGCTTGCATCAAGCCGCTCCATCAACCGGGCGTGGCGGTCCTTTGCGCGAAACCGGCGGGCCAGGCTGGCGCGCGGTAAGTCATAGAGCTGGCCGATGCGTTTCAGCCCCGCCCGGCGCAGGGTCATCACCGTGTCTGCATCAAGGTCAAGCGCCTCCACCGGCAGGGTGGCCAGCGCGGTTCGCTCAGCACCCTCGGCCACGATGGGGCTGCCAAGCTGACCAAAGCGGGCAATCGCGCGGGCTGCCGGGGCTGTGCCGGCAAGGCCTGCCCTGGCTGTCACGTTCAGCTTGCCGAACCGGCCGGTCATGTCGGCCACCAGCATGGCTTCGCCACCAAACAGGTGCGCCACGCCGGTCACGTCCAGCAGCAACCCGTCGGGCGGGTCCATGGCTACCCACGGGCTCCAGCGTTCGGCCCAGCGTGCCATGCGCAACAGGCTGGCGGCGTCCCCGGTTGGCTCGTGCACGGCAGAGGCCAGGTCCGGCACCTTGGCGCGGGCATCGGCCAGCCGCTCGCCGGGCTGCAATCCCCGGGCACGCGCTTCGTCATTGCAGGCAGCAAGCCTAAGCCCCCTCGCGCCCGGCGTGACCAGCACGAACGGCACGTGCGCCGACAATAGCGGGCTCGACAGGCCCTTCGCCATGAGGGCCCGTTTCAGCCGCTCGATGGGCAGGTGGGGAAACCAGAGAGAAACGATGCGTTGCATGATGCCAGTCCACGGTCCAGGCGCCGGGTCTGCCGCCCCGGCTGCGGGTGAGGATGAGGTTCCAGGCGGGGTTGCCCGGTGCGGTATTGTCGTAAGGCGGCGGAATGGACGGGGCGGGCGAGACCTGCCAGCGGGTGCGGGCAGCCGTTGCACCGTCGCGCGGTGAGGCGAACACCATCAGGCACGGCGTTTCGCCTTCCTGCGCGGCCAGCATGGCGCGGCGCGTGGCGGTCAGGTCGAAGCGGGCATGGTTGGCATCGCACACCACCATTGAGACCGCATGCGAGCGTAGCGCTTCTTCAATGGTCCACAGCACGGCTTGCGGCTTTCTGAGTGATACGGTGAGCAGGCGGTCATGGGTCAGTCCAAAGCGGGCCAGGCCATGCCCGTACAAACGGCCATATTCCGACACCTCGCCCAGCGCGCGCACCCACAGCACCGGGCGGCGGTCTTGCGGCTTCAGGGCAACCAGCCGGCGTGCGCACAGGGCGGCAGCAAAGCCCAGTGCGGCCGGTGCGTCGCCATAGGTGTGCGCCACGACCTCGTGACAGCCATGCACCTCAAGGCCACCGTCCGCCATGCGCGCATCAATGTCAGGCAGGCCGGTGCACCAGCGTGCCGTGCCGGTACCGGTTGCTACCGGCACATCTGCATCCAGTGACGGGCCGTCCCCGGCAATGCGGTCTATGGTGCCTCTCAGCCGGCCGATAAGCCGGGCGCGCGCATCATCGTCCAGCCGGTTTGCGGCAGGTCTGTTTGCGGTCGCCAGGGTGCAGGCAAAGGCCCGGCCAGTCATTGCGGGTGCTCCGGTTCAGCAGATCAATTGTTCCTGTTTTGTTCTAAATCGGAGTCGATGGATGAGTCAAGCAACCGAGGAGTTAATTCATAAGCCAGATGGTGAAATTCAGCGCGGCAGCAAAGCTCACCCAGCAGATGTAGGGCACAAACATCAACCCCGCCCACTGGTCGAGCCGCCAGAACAGCACCATGGTCACCATGATGGACAGCCAGAACGGCACGACCTCGATCAGGCCGAGCAGTGGCGACTGGGCAGTAAAGAAGGCAAACGACCAGCCGAAATTGAAGGCCAGCTGGATGAAGAACCAGATCAGTGCCGTGCGCGCTGCGCCATTGAAGCCGCCGCCGGTCAGCCAGACGCGCCAGGCCGCCACGGCCATCAGGATGTAGAGCGTGGTCCAGGCCGGACCGAACACCCAGTCCGGCGGGGTCCAGTCCGGCTTGGCAATGGTGCGGTACCAGCTATCGATCGAGCCGGATGTGGCCCAGCCGGCAATGCCGCCAACAGCCAGGCACAGCACCACGAAGCCTGCCAGCGCCAGCCACTTGCGCCGGGCCGGCATCGGGCTGCCTGTGTGTGCCGAAACGCTCATCACGAAATTCCCCACGTCATTGTGATTTTCAAATTGTACGCCCGGACTGCACCATCGCGGCAGGCAATACACCAGAGGATGGCAACCGGGCCTTGCGCGTCTTGTTGAAACCCACAAGGCCCATCGCAAGTTCACATGATACATGTGATTACAGGAGGAAACACCCGATGCTGAAGCCCGTTATCGCCGCAGCCGCACTTGCGGTTGTGCTTGCCACCCCGGCGCAGGCCGACAATCACGCCATGAAGACCGGTACCATCAAGATGGAGAGCGCACACGATGCGGCCACCACGCTGGACCGGCTGGAAAAGATTTTTGCGTCCAAGGGCATTACCGTTTTTACCCGCGTTGATCATGCCGCCGGCGCACAGAAGGCCGGGATGGAGTTGCCGCCTACCCAGCTTCTGCTGTTCGGCAACCCGAAGCTTGGCACGCCGCTGATGAAGGCCAATCGCGAGGTGGGCATTGCCCTGCCGATGAAGGCGCTGGCCTGGACAGATGCTGACGGAAAGACCTGGCTGGCGGTCACGGATCCGGCTTCGCTGAAAGACCGGTTCGGCCTTGAAGGCGTCGATGAGGTTGTCGCCAAGATGACAGGTGCCGTCACCAACATGGGCAAGGCGGCAACCGCAAAGGAATAATGCGGGCGTTCACTCACCCGCCGTGCTGACTGTTGCTTCCAGCTTGCCGACGCCTTCCAGCAGCATGTTTACCGTGCCGTCCTTGCCCGGTTTTACCGAGCCGGGCGTGCCGGTGAAGATCACGTCGCCGGGCTGCAATTCGACCTGATGCGAAAGCGAAGAGATGATGCTGGCGGCTGAATGCAGCATGGCCCGCGTCGACGCCTTCAGCATTGTCTTGCCACCGGCCTCCGCCTCGAACTTCAGCCGCCCGACACTCAGGCCCGGCACGATCCAGGGGCCGAACACGGCCTTGCCCGTATCAGGTTTGCGCCGTTCAAAGCCAAACTCGCCCTCGCGCATGTCCGCGCCGGTTACGTCCAGCCCTGCCGTCACGCCGAATACATAGGTCAGGGCGTCCTTTTCCGCCACCTTGCTGGCCTTTGCGCCCATTACGACGACCAGTTCCGGTTCGATGCGGATATCCTTGCTGCCGGCTTTCAGCACAACCCTGGCCCCGTGGGCCACAAGGCTGGCCGGGTCGATGGTGAAGAACCGGGGTTGCTTTGCCTTGCGTGCCCCATCGCTTTTGTAATTCAGCGCAACGCCATAAACCGTCTTCGGCTCAACCGGCAGCATAACCTTCACCTCGTCCAGCGGAATGACGTCACCGGTCATCACCGTGTCCGGCTCGAAGAAACCGCCTGAGAGCGTGTGAATGCCGCCCACCGACAAGAAGCCATGCACCACCTTGCCGTCATGCTCGAAACGGCCAAAGCGAAGCGGCGCATCATCGCCTTCGGTGACTTGCGCACTGGCAGGCAGCATCACGGCAAGCAGCACGGCTGCGCCGCATAGCAGCTTCAGGACAATCCGGAACATGGGCGTACGCTTCTAGATCAGGGGTTGTGTGTTGGTCACGGTCGCCCAGAACAGTAAACCGCCCACGCAGGCAATGAAAAGCCCGCCAAGAAACTTCAGGCCAAAGGCCGTGCGGTCCAGCCAGACGCCGTCACCACGCCCGGCATACTTGAGCGCGATATCGCGCGACTTCACGGCCAGAACCGCAATGACCGATACGGTGATTGCCGTGCCCACCGCCATCACAAGTGTTGCAGCGACGCCTGCCCAGTACAGGCCGAGCGCGGACGAAAACAGCAGCACCAGAATGCCGCCGGTGCATGGGCGAATGCCAACAGCAACGGCAATGGTCGCGGCCTTCCACAAGGAGACTGGCTCGTTCAGTTCGGCTGCAGACGGCATGTGCGCATGGCCGCAGCCGCAATCAGGTCCGTGCTCATGATGGTCATGGTCATGGTCATGGTCATGGTGATGATGGTGATCGTGGCCGTGATGATGGTGATGTTCATGACTGTGGGCACCTTCCACCGCCAGTGCGGGCGCAGCCGCAAGGCGTGGCCTGACGGCCTGCCAGACGAGCCACAGGCCGGTCAGTGCAATCAGGCCAAAGCTTGCCGCTTCAAGCCCCAGTGCCATCGATTTTGCTGTCTTGGCCGCCGCCTTTACAGACAGTAACAGCCCGCTCACCAGCACGATTGCCGTCAGCGCCTGAACGCCAGCGGCCATGAACGAGATA
>JAWVYF010000202.1:0-5446 GCA_033722845.1 Anderseniella sp.
GGCACGCAATGGCAGCGCATATCAGCAAGTTTCAGTGCATTGCTGTTGCTTGCTCCGCTCATCCCTCAAACGCTGGTCGAGCCGGAACTTCTCGCGCGCCTCGCTGCGGCGGGCCTTGTGGCGGCCATCGTGCTGTACAGCAATCGCAGCGCGCCAGCAGGCCCTGACGAGGTTTCGCGCAGAGTCATGGTCGCAGCAGCCGCATTGCTGTTGCTGTCGCCGGTGCAACTGCCCTGGTACTATTTGTGGCTGTTGCCGCTGCTATGCCTTCATCCCAACCCGGCCCTGCTGCTGATCTCGGTCATCTTTCCTGTGTACTATGCCTTCTTCGCGCTGACGGCGCGCAATGTAGACGAGGCATGGCTGGAAGCGCTGGTATGGGCCATGTGGCTGCCCGTCTGGCTGGCGCTTGCGCTGCAGTGCTGGGCAGGCCGGCGGCGCGCTCGTGTCGCGGACCAACTGGAGACGCACTGATGTTCCGCGGTTACACGGTCGCCGTCATCATACCAGCCTTCAATGAAGCCGATGCCATTGGCAAGGTCATCCGCGACATACCGGACTTTGCCGACACCATCATCGTGGCTGACAACAACTCCACCGACGACACCGCCACCATTGCCGCCCGGCTTGGCGCGGTGGTGGTGGGCGAACCCGAAGCCGGCTACGGCGCCGCCTGTCTGAAAGGCATTTCAGCGGCGGGCGATCACCAGATCCTGGTATTCATGGATGGTGACTATGCCGACCGGGGCCACGACATGAGCAGCCTCATCGAACCGATCGCCACCGGCACGGCAGACCTCGTCATAGGCTCGCGCACCCTGGGCCGGAGCGAACGCGGCGCACTGACCCCGCAACAACGCTGGGGCAACTGGCTTGCATGCACGCTGATCCGCCTGTTCTGGGGCAAGCGCTACACCGACCTCGGTCCCTACCGGGCCATATCGGCCCCGGCGCTGGAACGTATCAACATGCAGGACCGGGCCTTCGGCTGGACCGTGGAGATGCAGCTCAAGGCGATCCTGTTCAGCTTGCGCACGGTGGAAGTGCCGGTGAGCTATCACAAGCGTATCGGGGTTTCAAAAATTTCCGGCACGGTGCGTGGCACCCTGCTGGCCGGTCGCGCCATTCTCGGCACGATCTTTTCGACGGCTGTGCGCTATCACCTTGCCCGCCTGACGGACAAAAACAGAAAAAGACCGGCTACAGATCTGTAACCGGCCTTGTGTCGATAGATGGAGACTTATCAGGCGCTGGCGGCGCTGTCACCTGACTTGGATTTGGACTTACCGCCCTTCTCCTTGTCCGAATAGATCATCAGCGGCTTCGCCTCGCCCTTGACCACTTCGGCGGAAATCACGACTTCCTCGACGCCTTCCATGCCCGGCAGGTCGTACATGGTGTCGAGCAGGATGCCTTCCATGATGGAGCGCAGACCACGGGCACCAGTTTTACGCTCGATGGCCTTCTGGGCGATGGCAGACAGCGCATCCTCGGTAATGTTGAGGCGCACGTCTTCCATTTCGAACAGCCGTGCATACTGCTTGACCAGTGCGTTCTTCGGCTCGGACAGGATTTCAACCAGAGCAGCCTCGTCCAGGTCTTCCAGCGTTGCAATCACCGGCAGACGGCCGACAAACTCCGGAATAAGTCCGAACTTCAGCAGGTCTTCCGGTTCAAGCTCGCGCAGGATTTCGCCGGTGCGGCGTTCCTCGGCGTCCTTGACCTCGGCACCGAAGCCAATGCTCGAGCCCTGACCGCGCGCAGAAATGATCTTGTCAAGGCCGGCGAATGCGCCACCGCAGATGAAAAGGATGTTGGCGGTGTCGACCTGCAGGAACTCCTGCTGCGGGTGCTTGCGGCCACCCTGCGGCGGCACTGAGGCAACCGTACCTTCCATGATCTTGAGCAGAGCCTGCTGCACGCCCTCGCCCGACACGTCGCGGGTTATGGACGGGTTGTCCGACTTGCGGCTGATCTTGTCGATTTCGTCGATGTAGACGATGCCGCGCTGGGCGCGTTCAACATTGTAGTCTGCCGCTTGCAGCAGCTTCAGGATGATGTTCTCCACGTCCTCGCCAACGTAACCCGCTTCGGTCAAGGTGGTGGCATCGGCCATGGTGAACGGCACGTCGATAATGCGGGCCAGCGTCTGGGCGAGCAGCGTCTTGCCGCAACCGGTGGGGCCGACCAGCAGAATGTTCGACTTGGCCAGTTCGACATCGTTGTTCTTGGCAGCGTGAGCCAGGCGCTTGTAGTGGTTGTGAACGGCAACGGACAGGACGCGCTTTGCCTGAGCCTGGCCAATCACATAGTCGTCCAGGACATTGCAAATTTCGGTCGGTGTCGGCACACCATCGCGAGACTTTACCAGCGAGGTCTTGTTTTCCTCGCGGATGATGTCCATGCACAGCTCAACGCATTCATCGCAGATGAATACGGTCGGACCTGCAATCAGCTTGCGGACCTCATGCTGGCTCTTCCCGCAGAACGAACAGTACAGCGTGTTCTTCGCTTCGCCATCACCAGACTTTGTCATCTGCTCTCCTTAGCACCCGCAATCGATAGAACCGGACTGGCGCTATCTGGGTGTCTTTAGCCTTTCGTGAGCCGGTATCACAATGAGCGATTCCCTACATTCCACCATGCTCGGCCATGAAAGATCAACAAATCATTAACGCGCCGCGTCATTGTGAGCCGGATTGCTCACCTGGGTCGTATTACAGGCTTTCTGATGCAACCTGCTTGCCAGACTGGATGATCAGTCCTTCTTCGCTTCGGGCCGCTTCTCGATCACCTCGTCGACCAGGCCAAAATCCTTGGCCTCGCCAGCAGTCATGAAATGATCGCGGTCGAGCGTGTTTTCAATGGTGTCGTAATCCTGGCCCGTATGGCTCACATAGATTTCGTTCAGGCGGCGCTTGATCTTGATAATGTCCTGGGCGTGGCGCTCAATGTCCGACGCCTGGCCCTGGAAGCCGCCGGAGGGCTGGTGAACCATGACCCGGGAATTCGGCAGCGCAAAGCGCATGCCCTTTTGGCCCGCCGTCAGCAGCAGCGAGCCCATCGATGCCGCCTGGCCGATCACGGTGGTGGAGACCGCAGGCTTGATGAACTGCATTGTGTCGTAGATCGAAAGCCCTGCCGACACCACACCACCGGGCGAGTTGATGTACATGGCGATTTCCTTCTTCGGGTTTTCCGCTTCCAGGAACAGAAGCTGGGCCACCACCAGCGTTGCCATGTGGTCTTCCACCGGTCCGGTCAGGAAGATGATGCGCTCCTTGAGCATGCGCGAATAGATGTCATAGGCGCGCTCGCCGCGGTTGGTCTGCTCGACGACCATGGGAACGAGTGCGGCGTAGGTTTCAATCGGATCGCGCATCGGGAAAGCACCTCAAGTTTTTGGCTGGGGCCAGATTCTAGAATCGGCCAGAAGAATTTGTTCACCGCAATAGATAGGCGAAATGTTGCGCAACGCAAATAGCCCGGCTTGCGAAACACGTCTAAACCCCATGGGGGTGAGCCAGACTGCCGCAACGCTGCCCGTTACCCGTCACACGGGTTACCGTTTCACCCCTTGCCGCGACAAGGCGTTGGCAAACGGAAACAATTCTGCTTGGATACCGCGCGGAGAAGCCGAGTTGACGACCTTTCGGCTTTCCGTATCAATCGCATTCCATCTAGGGAGTATAATCTATGGAACGCCGTAAGTTTCTGAAAGGCGCAGCTATTGCTGGTGGCGCCGCTGCTGCATCAAGCCTGGCTGCCCCGGCAATCGCCCAGGCCCGGAAGGAGATGGTGATCGTCTCTACCTGGCCGCGTGACTTCCCCGGCCTTGGCATTTCCGCCCAGCGCCTGGCTGCACGCATCACCGAGCTGTCTGAAGGCCGCATCACCACCCAGTATTTCGCCGCCGGCGAGCGCGTTGGTGCCTTCGACTCATTTGACGAAGTGGCTTCCGGCAATGCACAGGCCTATATCGCTGCCGACTACTACTGGAAAGGCAAGCATCCGGGCTGGGCGTTCTTCACGTCGGTGCCGTTCGGCCTGACATACACTGAGCGCTCCGCATGGCTGCGGTTCGGCGAAGGCCAGGCCCTGTGGGACGAACTGGCTGGCGAATACGGCCTGAAGTGCCTGGTGGCCGGCTCGACCGGTTGCCAGATGGGCGGCTGGTTCAACAAGGAAATCAACTCCGCTGACGACCTCAAGGGTCTGAAGATGCGTATCCCTGGTCTCGGCGGCGACGTCATGGCCAAGCTGGGCGCGTCTCCGGTGTCGCTGCCAGGTGGCCAGATTTATGAAAACCTCGTTTCTGGCGCCATCGACGCCACCGAGTGGGTTGGCCCGTACAACGACTACTTCCTGAAGTTCTACGAAGCTGCCAAGTACTACTACTATCCGGGCTTCCACGAGCCGGGCGGCAACCTCTCCTTCGGCATGAACAAGTCGTTCTGGGAAGGCCTGTCCGACCTTGAGAAGGCCATCATCACTGCCGCCTGCAACGAAGAGCATGGCCTGCAGATGGACGAGACCAACGCCAACAACGGCACCTATCTGAACAAGCTCATGACCGAGCACGGCGTCGAGCTGAAGGGCTTCACCGAAGACACCTATGACGCCTTCGGCAAGGCCTCGGCAGAAGTGTTCGAGGAAGTGAAGGCTCACTCGGATCTTGCAGCGCGGATCTACGCCAGCTTCGAAGCTGCCCGCAAGGACATCGGCGGCTGGATGAAGATCTCCGACGTTGCCTACTCGGTACAGCGTAACCGCGTGCTGGGTATCTGACACCGCCGGTCACCCGGCACACGAAAAGCGGCGGGAGGTCCTTGTCGGGGCCTCCCGCTTTCAGTTGCGATCAACCACAGAAGCCCATCATGAAACGCCGCCAGTTCCTCACTGCCGCCGCCGCCAGCACTGCCGCTCCGGCACTTGCCACTCCTGCAATCGCCCAGAGCCGCGTAGAAATGAACATCGTGTCGACCTGGCCGAGGGATTTTCCCGGCTTCGGCACCTCGGCGCAGCGCCATGCAGCGCGTATCTCGGAGCTGTCCGAAGGCCGCATCGTCACCACCTACTTCGCTGCCGGCGAGCGCGTTGGCCCGTTCGACGTCTTCGACGAAGTCGCCTCCGGCAACAGCCAGGCCTACAATTCAGCCGACTATTACTGGAAGGGCAAACACCCGGCATTCGCCTATTTCACCTCAATTCCCTTCGGCATGACCAACCTCGAGTGGAACGCCTGGATCGCCAACAAGGGCGGACAGGAGTTGTGGGATGAAGTGGCGTCGCCGTTCGGCATCAGGTCCATCCCGTGCGGCGCCACCGGCAGCCAGATGGGTGGCTGGTTCAACAAGGAAATCAAGTCGGCAGACGATCTCAAGGGCCTGAAGATGCGTATGCCCGGCCTCGGCGGTGACGTCTTGGCCAAGCTCGGCGCCTCGCC
>JAWVYF010000203.1:0-5434 GCA_033722845.1 Anderseniella sp.
ACATGGGCGGCAGCTTGCGCAATCCTGCTTCGTTCAACTCCATCTGCGGGATGCGGCCGTCACCGGGCCGGGTGGCGACGTCGCGCGGTTCCAAGGTTGACGGCAACCTCGGACAGGAAGGCCCAATGGCGCGGAACGTGGAAGACCTGGCGCTGCTGTTCGACGCCATGTGCGGCGAGGAACCGGGCGATCCCGTCTCCAAGCCGCGTCCGGAAACCAGCTTCCTCGATCAGGCGCGCTCAGGCTGGAAGCCAAGGAAGGTTGCCTTCTCGCGTGACCTCGGGGTTACGCCGGTCGACCCGGAAGTGGCAAAAATCGTCGAAGTTGCGGCACGGCGCTTCGAAGATGCTGGCGTCATCGTGGAAGAAGCGCACCCCGACCTGTCAGAAGCACATGAGTGCTTCCAGGTGCAGCGCGCGCTTGCGTTTGCGACCGGCATGAAACCGCTGCTGGATGCCCATCGCGACAAGCTGAAACCGGAAGTCATCTGGAACATTGAAAAGGGTCTCGCCCTGACGGCTGATGATGTGGTCAAGGCGGACCATCAGCGCGCCGCCATGTTCCAGCGTACGCTGACATTTTTCGATGATTACGACCTGCTGCTGACACCAGCCACGATTGTCTCCCCGTATCCGGTAGAGCAACGCTATGTGGAACAGTGCGACGGCCACACGTTCGAGACCTATATCGACTGGCTGGCTATCGTCTATGCGATCACCAACATCTGCGCGCCTGCGCTCAGCATTCCAGCCGGGTTTACGGCAGAAGATCTACCAGTGGGCATCCAGATCATCGGCCGCCCCAATTGCGATGGCCAGGTACTGGCCGGCGGCAAGCTGCTGGAAAGCGTTCTTGACCTCTCCGGCATGGTGCCGATTGATCCACGCGGATGACACGCTAATATCCGCGTTCATAAAACTCTCCTGGGGAAGGTAAGGATACGCCATGTTGGGATTGATGCAGGACTGGCCCCTGCTCACACACACTGTTCTGGATCACGCTTCGCGCTGGCACGGGGACCGCGAAATCGTATCGCGCCGGGTCGAAGGCGACATCTCGCGCATGACCTATCGGGATCTCGATTACCGGGCTCGCGCGCTGGCGTCAGCGGCAAAAGACAGGCTCGACCTGAAGCTGGGCGATGTCGTGTGTACGATGAGCTGGAATGGCTACCGGCACCTGGAGACCTGGTACGGCATCATGGGGCTGGGCTGCGTGGTGCATACTCTCAACCCGCGCCTGTTTGCCGACCAGCTGATCTACGTGATCAATCACGGCGAAGGGAAATGGGTATTTCTTGATCTGACGTTCGTGCAGATCCTCGAGGCGGTGCAGGACAAGCTGCCCAAGGTGAAGGGGTTCGTCATCATGACTGACGGCGAGCACATGCCTGAAACAACCCTGAAGAATGTGATCTCCTATGAGGAGTTGATCGGCGGCGGCGATAGCGCATTTGCCTGGCCGAAGATCGACGAGAACACCGCATGTGGCATGTGCTACACCTCCGGCACCACCGGCAACCCTAAGGGCGTTGTCTATTCGCACCGTTCCAATGTGCTTCATGCGATGGCCAGCGGCGGCGGTGATGCCCTGGGCATGTCGTCGAGGGACGTGTGGATGCCGGTCGTGCCAATGTTCCACGCCAATGCCTGGTCACTTGCGTTCTCGGTGCCGATGGCGGGGGCCAAGATGGTGATGCCTGGTGCGCGCATGGATGGCGAGGCCATCTACGAGTTGCTTGATACCGAGAAGGTGACGGCCACTGCTGCCGTGCCGACGGTTTGGCTGATGCTGCTGCAATACCTCGAACAGAACCCGGACCTTAAGCTGCCGCACCTTGAAAAGGTGGTGATCGGCGGTTCGGCCTGCCCGGAAGCCATGATGAAGGCGTTCGAGGACAAGTACGACACCCGCGTCATCCATGCCTGGGGCATGACCGAGATGTCGCCACTGGGATCGCTGGGCACCCGCAAGGGTGGCATGGAACATCTCAGCGATGAGGAGTGGTGGAAGGTCAAGCTCAAGCAGGGGCGTCCGGCATTTACTGTTGAGATGAAAATCACCGATGACGACGGCAATGACCTGCCGCACGATGGCAAGGTGTTCGGCCGTCTCAAGGTGCGTGGACCGGCAATCGCCAGGTCATATGCCAAGGGCGACGGCGCCGACGCCTTTGACGCCGAAGGCTGGTTCGACACCGGTGATGTTGCCACCCTGGATGAGTATGGCTACATGCAGATCACTGATCGTTCCAAGGATGTGATCAAGTCGGGTGGTGAATGGATATCATCCATTGATCTGGAGAACGCGGCAGTCGGCTGCCCCGGCGTGGCCGAAGCAGCTGCCATTGGCATGCCGCACCCCAAGTGGGACGAGCGCCCGCTGCTGGTTGTCGTGAAGAAGCAGGGGGCGGAGGTTACCAGGGAGAACGTATTGGCGCACCTCGAAGGCAAGATCGCCAAGTGGTGGATGCCGGACGATGTGCAGTTCGTCGATGAAATTCCGCACACGGCGACCGGCAAGATCTCCAAGCTGAACCTGCGCGAACAGTTCAAGGATTATGTGCTGCCGACGGCAGGCTAGACCGCCTCGTACTCGCTATCCAGCGCAAGCTCACCATGCGCCTTGACGAGGCCTTGCTCGATCAGGTGTTCAACATGGGCCAGTGTCGACAGGGCGGCTGCGCCATGCAGTTTGGGGTCGACCCCGGCATAGACCTGTTTCACAACGCCCATGATGGTGCGCTCGCCGCCTTTCAGCCGTTGCAGGACAGCCTTTTCGCGCATCTGCCTGTGCCCCAGAAAGGCACGGGCAAAGCGTTGCGGGTTATGTTTCTCCGGCCCGTGACCGGGAAGGTAGACCTTGTCCTGCTCACGCGCCATCAATGTGCGCAGCGAGGCAAAGTAGTCGGCCATGTGTCCATCGGGTGGAGCGATGACCGAGGTTGACCATGCCATGACGTGATCGCCGGAAAACATCACCTGTTCTTCAGGCAGTGCGAAGGCGAGATGGTTTGAGCAGTGGCCCGGCGTGAATACGCCTTCGAGCGTCCAGCCAGCGCCCTCAACCAAGTCACCGTGATCGATGGTAATATCCGGCTGGAACTCGTGATCGCCGGCGGCGTCCAGCGTGATGTCGCCTGAGGTGATGGCCTTGGCCGCCCTTCCGGAGCCGTGTGGGCCATAGCCATAGGTTGTGGCACCTGTTGCCGCCTTGAGTTGACGTGTCAGCGGCGAGTGATCCCGGTGCGTATGGGTGATGATGATGTGGGTGACGGTTTCGCCCCGCACCGCATCGAGCAGGGCAGCGAGATGGTCTTCATCCTCAGGACCGGGATCGATGATGGCAACCTTGCCGCGCCCCACGATGTAGGAGTTGGTGCCCTTGAAGGTGAACGGCCCCGGATTGTTGCAGGTCACGCGCCGCACCAGCGGGCTGACCTCGACGGCAGACCCGTGCGCGGCGTCGAAGGTTTGGTTGAAATCCAGCTCACTCATGGGGATACGAACTTTAGTGCTGTTGCAGGCATGGCCAAAGGCTAATATAGCCAAAGGTCATCAGATAAAACCCGTTACCGGATAAAACAGGGGACTTCAGCCATGACAGCAGCGACCGCCTTGAAACCGACACTGAGCCAGTCCGTTCTGGCAGGCAACAGCAGCTTGAGCCTGTTGCAGCAGGTTCTTCTGGCTGTGGCCGGATCGCTGTTGCTTTGGGCTTCTGCCAAGGTGCAGGTGCCGTTCTGGCCGGTGCCGATGACCATGCAGACCTTCGTGGTGCTGGGGTTGGGCGCAGCGTTCGGCTGGCGTCTTGGCATGGCGACCGTGGCTCTTTACCTGCTGCAAGGCGCGATGGGTCTGCCGGTTTTTGCCGGTACGCCGGAAAAGGGCATCGGACTTGCCTATATGGCTGGCCCGACGGGTGGCTATCTCGCTGGCTTCGTGCTGGCCGCCGGTATCACCGGCTGGCTGGCTGAACGTGGCTTCGACCGTAATGTGCTGACCATGGGCCTGGCTATGTTGGCGGGTACAGTTGCCATCTATGCGTTGGGCCTTGGCTGGCTCGGAGCCCTGATCGGTTATGAAAAGGCCGTGCAGTTTGGGCTGGTGCCGTTCATCCCCGGTGACATTGCCAAGCTGCTCCTTGCCGCGATTGTGTTCCCGGCTACGTGGAAGTGGCTGAAGCGCAATGGCTGAGGCCTTCATCTGCGATTACATCCGCACGCCCATCGGCCGGTTCGGCGGGGCGCTCGCGCCGGTGCGCGCAGATGACCTGGGTGCGGTTCCGCTGAAAGCCCTGATGGACCGCAATGCCGCTGTGGACTGGCAAGCCATTGATGACGTGATCTTTGGCTGCGCCAACCAGGCCGGCGAAGACAACCGCAACGTGGGCCGCATGTCCTGGCTGCTGGCGGGCCTGCCGCAAACCGTGCCGGCTGCCACCATCAACCGGTTGTGCGGGTCCGGCATGGACGCCATTCTGACCGCTGCCCGCGCCATCAAGGCGAGTGAGGCGGATATTTGCGTGGCAGGCGGGGTGGAAAGCATGTCGCGCGCGCCGTTCGTCATGCCGAAAGCCGAAACCGCCTTTTCGCGCGCCAATGCCGTTTACGATACGACCATAGGCTGGCGTTTCATCAACCCGTTGATGAAGCAGCAATATGGCGTCGACTCCATGCCCGAGACGGCTGAGAACGTGGCCGAGGATTATCAGGTTTCCCGTGACGATCAGGACGCATTTGCGCTGCGCTCACAGGCCAAGGCAGGCAAGGCGATTGCTTCGGGCCGGCTGGCGAAGGAAATCACGCCGGTCACGATAAAGGGCCGCAAGGGTGATACGGTCGTCGATACAGACGAACACCCGCGCCCCGACACCACGCCCGAACAACTCGCCAAGCTGAAAGCGCCGTTTCGCGAGGGCGGTTCGGTGACAGCGGGCAACGCGTCTGGCGTCAATGATGGCGCGGCCGCCATGATCATCGCGTCGGAAGCAGCAGCGGAAAAGTATGGCCTCACGCCCATCGCCCGCATAATGGGTGGCGCGACCGCGGGCGTTGCGCCGCGCATCATGGGCATCGGCCCGGTGCCGGCCACACAGAAGCTGTGCGCACGCCTTGGCATCAAGCCATCAGATTTTGACGTGATCGAGCTGAACGAGGCATTTGCTGCACAGGGGCTGGCCGTCTTGCGCGGACTTGGCATCGCCGACGATGCTGATCACGTGAACCCAAATGGGGGCGCGATTGCGCTTGGCCATCCGCTGGGCATGTCGGGTGCGCGCATAGCCGGCACGGCCGCGCTGGAGCTGCATGAGCGCGGCGGCAAGCTGGCGCTTGCCACCATGTGTATCGGCGTAGGTCAGGGAATTGCCTGCGCTCTGGAGCGTGTGTGAGCTAAAGCTCGTAGCCGAATTTTTTCACCCACGGTTCAAGCAC
>JAWVYF010000204.1:0-5374 GCA_033722845.1 Anderseniella sp.
CGGGGCTGATACCTGGCAGATGTGGCTGCCGGAGATAGAAGCATTGGCGAAGGCATGAGTGGGATGAGGGTAAGTGCGGTGGTGGCCGCGTCGGACAACGGCGTGATCGGGCGCGATGGCGGGCTGCCCTGGCATGTTTCGTCGGATCTCAAGCTGTTCAAGGAAATCACGCTTGGCAAGCCGGTGATCATGGGCCGGCGCACCTGGGAAAGCCTGCCCAGGCAGCCGCTGCCGGGCCGGCGCAACATCGTCATTACCCGTAATGTGGACTATGTTGCTGAGGGGGCGGAGATCGTGCGTTCAGTTGACGAGGCGCTGGCGGTGTGTGCGGGCGAGCCGGAGGTATCGATCATCGGCGGCGGGCAGGTCTATGCACAAGCCATGGACCGCACCGACCGCATTTACCTCACGCGGATTCACCTGGACGTGGGGGGCGATACGTTTTTGCCTGAGCTTCCCGCTGAGGAGTGGGTGGAGGTGGAGCGGCGCGCATTTGAAAAAGGCGAGCGCGATGATGCCGCGTTCACGCTTGTGGTGCTGGACAGGATAAGGGATGAGTGATCCAGCTGTGGTCATCATCGGGGCAGGGGCAGCCGGCATGGGCGCAGGCCTTGAACTGACAGCACGCGGCATTCCGTTTGTTATTCTTGAGGCTCAGGACCGAATTGGCGGGCGCGCCTTTACGGACAAGGCATCGTTGCCGGTTGCGTGGGACCAGGGCTGTCACTGGCTGCACTGTGCAGACGTGAACCCGCTTGTCGAATGGGCGGACAAGCTGGGTGCCACCTATCACACGCAAGACTATCCAGACTGGTTTGGCGTGTTCCAGGGCGGAGATTGGGCTGACCCGCAGGTTCGCGATGAGGGCATGAAGACGGTGTTCGGTGCGCTCGAGGCGGTGACCTTAGCCGGTCCGGTGGCCACCGGCGCCGCGGCGTCTGACGTGTTACCTGATACAGGGCGGTGGAATACCCTGACGCGTCACTGGTTCCAGCTGATGGCCAGCGGTGATCCCGAGCAGGTGTCGGCGGCCAGCTATGCCGATTATCAGGATACGGGTGTGAACTGGCCTGTTCTGTCGGGCTATGGCGACCTGTTTGAGCGCATGGCGCAAGGCTTGCCGATAAGGACAGGTGTGCCGGTTCGGCGGGTGGAGCAGGGGGCCGATAATGTCTGCCTGCACACTGCTTATGGATCGCTGGAGGCTCGCGGGTGCATTATTACGGCATCGACCGCTGTTCTGAACGGGGGTGGGCTGGATGTTGCAGGCGGACCGGCAGCAGATTTGATGGACGATATCCAACAGGTGCCGTGCGGCCATTACGAAAAAGTGGCAGTACTGTTCGAGGGCAAGCCATTTGACGGGTTCAGGCAACCTTCCATCACAATCGACAGTGGCGAAGGGTCTGCCGTCAACTTTCAGATTTTTCCCTTCGATGGAAACATGGCGCTGGCCCACATAGCTGGTACGCCGGCCCTTGAACTGACTGCGGCAGGCCCTGACGCGCTGACCCGGTATGTGGCCGATCATCTGGCGGTTGCCTTGGGTAGCGGCGTGCGCAAGCAAATCATCAAGACCGTTGCGACCGGCTGGCAAACCAATCCGTTCATTCGTGGTGCGTACAGTTATGCCAGGCCGGGGCATGCGGGGCGCCGGCGCGAGATGATAGCGGCAGACACCGGCAACGTGGCGTTTGCCGGCGAAGCATTCTCGCTCAACGGTCAGACGTCGGCTCACGGTGCGTACCAGTCCGGGCGGGACGTGGCATCACGAATGGTGGACAGCCTGAAGCTGGCCTGATAGCGAGTCTCGTCCATGAGCCTTGCACACGACATTGATGAGACGGTTGACGCCAGCGGTGGTCCCAGCCTGTTGCGAGCAGCTCCGGAGTCTGTGTCGTTCAAGAAGTTGCGCAAGCGGCTGGTGCGTCAGGTGCGCCAGGCGCTTGATGATTTCTCGATGGTCGAGGAAGGCGCCAAATGGCTGGTATGCCTTTCGGGCGGCAAGGACAGTTATGCGCTTCTGGCGATCCTCTCGGACCTGAAATGGCGCGGACTGTTGCCGGCCGACCTGCTGGCCTGCAATCTTGATCAGGGCCAGCCGGGGTTTCCGAAGCATGTGCTGCCTGAGTTTCTGACAGCGCATGGCGTTGAGCACCGGATCGAGTATCGCGACACCTATTCAATCGTGACTGAAAAGGTGCCGGAGGGGGCCACGTACTGCGCGCTGTGCTCGCGTCTGCGCCGGGCGAACCTCTATCGCATCGCGCGAGAGGAGGGTTGCACCTCTATCGTGCTGGGGCATCATCGCGAGGACATTCTCGAGACGTTCTTCCTCAACCTGATGTACGCCGGCCGGCTGGAGGCGATGGCGCCCAAGCTGCGCAATGACGAAGGCGACCTCATGGTGCTGCGGCCGATGGCTTACTGTGGCGAGGACGACATTGCAAAGTTCTCGGCTGCGCTCGAGTTTCCGATCATCCCGTGCGACCTGTGCGGATCGCAGGACGGGCTGAAGCGCAACCAGATGAAGGTGATGCTGGAAGACATGGAGCGGCGTCAACCGGGGCGCAAGGACACCATGCTGAAGGCATTGGCGAACGTGAAGCCGGGCCATTTGCTGGACCGGAAACTGTTCGATTTTTCAGATATCTAGGCTTGTTTACTGGCTGGTTGAGTCAATCTGTCAGCGTTGTGCGAGCCGTTGTGTGGCGGACAGCTCATCGATCCCGTAGCCGGTGGCCACGTTGTTGTTGGCTGATGGCGCGATGGTGACTGCAGCGATGGCAAACCACGCAATGGTGAGGGTGGCTGCCATGGCCAGCAAGGGCGCTGCAACAGGCCGGGGGGTTGTTTGCGCGGAGGAGGGGAACATCGGTTTCTCTTGGCGGCTGCGTTGGTGACGAACTGTAGGCTGATTTACCGGCAGCGCGATTCCCATGGCTGTGCACTATGTCACCTGCCTGACAGACAGAACGAAAAAGCCGCGCCCGGAGGCGCGGCTTCGTTGATTGCCTGAAGTGGTGAAGATGCCTTAGCCGGCCATCCACCAGCGCTCGCCGTTCTTGTGACCGTCGAGCTCCCAGTTGTTGGCCCATTTCTCAGGCGTGCCGATCTTCTTGGATACGGCATGGGTGTAGGCCATGAACATCGGGATGAGGGCGCCACCGTCTTCGTTGCAGAGCTTCTGCATCTCGACGTACATCTCGCGGCGCTTGGTGGTGTCGAGCTCGGCACGAGCCTGAACCAGCAGTTCGTTGAACCGCTCGTTGGCCCATTTGGTCTCGTTCCAGTCTGCGCCCTTGGAATAAACCTGGGAGAACATCCAGTCCTCGGTCGGACGGCCACCCCAGTAGCCACCGCACCATGGCTTCTTGAGCCACACGTCATCCCAGTAGGCGTCGTCAGCTTCACGCACAACCTCAATGGTGATGCCTGCCGCCTTGGCGCTTTCAGCGTAAAGCTGTGCTGCGTCAATGGCGCCTTCGAAGGCGGTGTCGGCAACATGAAGCTGAACCTTCAGGTTCTCCATGCCGGCCTTCTTGAGGTAAGACTTTGCCATTTCCGGATCGTACTGGCGCTGTGGCATCTCTTCCGGCGTTGCGCGGTAGATGTTGGCAGGCCCGATCGGGCTGTCGTTGCCGATTTCGCCCTGGCCGAGCAGGATCTTCTTGACGAACTCCTCGCGGTTGATGGCCAGCTTGAGTGCCATACGGACATTCACATCAGAGAACGGTGCGGTGTCCACATGCATTGGCAAGACGGCGTGCTTGTTGCCGTAGGTCGGCTTGACGACGACGTTCGGGTCACGCTCGAGCAGGGCAACGGTCTTGAGGTCGAGGTTTGACATGGAGTGCAGCGAACCAGTGCGCACGCCAGTGGTGCGGGCATTGGCGTCGGCCACGAACAGGTTGTCGATGTCCTCGAACCAGGCGGCGTTTTCCTTCCAGTAGTTCGGGTTGCGCTTCACCTTGGTGGATACGCCGGGCTCGAAGCTTTCAAGGCTGTAGCCGCCGGTGCCGACGCCCGATTCCCAATCAATCTTGCCGTCGTCCTTGGCCGGGCAGATCATCAGGTGGTAGTCGGACACGATGAATGGCCAGTCGGCGTTGGCACCTTCGAGGGTGAACACCACGTTTTCGCCATCGGCTTTCACGTCGGAGATCTGCTTGGTCAGGCCGGATGCTGCAGACTTGTTGCCTTCGCCACGGTGATGGTTGAACGAGGCGACTACGTCGTTGGCGTCCATGCTCTTGCCATTGTGGAATTCAACGCCCTTGCGCAGCTTGAAGACCCAGGTCTTCGCGTCGGAGCTTTCCCAGCTTTCGGCGAGTTCCGAGCGCAACTGGCCTTCGGGCGACATTTCCGTGAGGTTGTTGCGCAGCTGGTTGCCAACGTTGATCATGTAGCTGTCGTTGGTCTGTGCCGGGTCGAGCACGTCCTTGGTGCCGCCGCCGGTCAGAGCCTGGATATAGGAACCGCCCTTTTGCGGGGTCGCTGCGCGCGCCTTGTCGAACATCGAGCCGGCTACGGTAGCCGTCACGCCGGTGGCTACCGCATAGCGGATAAAGTCGCGCCGCGATGTCTTTGGCGAGCCGAGCACCTGCAGCAGTTTGTTGTCTGAACTCATCTGATAGTCTCCCTGTGAAACTCTTGACCTGGCCATTTACCAGCCTGATCAAGACGATAGTGTAACGAAACTGGCATGGGTGAAAAGGGTTTAATGGTGTGGTGAGCCTGTTTGACCGCAGGTTGAGGTAGCTTTCTGGCAGGTGACATGAGCAGTATTTATGTGGATGCGGATGCATGCCCGGTGCGGGCCGAGGCTGTCCGGGTGGCCGAGCGGCACGGGCTGCAGGTTTTTATCGTGTCCAATGGCGGCATACGGCCGGACAGGAGCCTGCTGGTCCAGACCATCGTGGTGGATGGCGGGCCAGACGTGGCCGACATGTGGATTGCCGAGCGCATCGGACCTGGCGACATTTGCGTAACCGGGGACATTCCGCTGGCGGCACGATGCATCGAGGCGGGGGCACGAGTGGTCAAGCACAACGGCGAGGTGCTCGATGCGGCAAATATCGGCCAGGTGCTCGGGATGCGTGATCTGATGGCCGACTTGCGTGCTGCCAACCCGCTCAATCAGGGAGGTGGCGGCAAGCCGTTCTCGAAGCAGGACCGGTCGCGGTTTCTTGATGTGATGGAGCGCGAGGTGAGGCGGGCGAAGGGGTAGGGGTCAGCCCGCCAATTGCCGCTCGCGCCACCAGACATACAGTCCGGAAGCCACGATGATGGAGATGCCAAGCCACTTCCAGGCGTTCGGCACGTCCTGAAACACCAGGTAACTGAGCAGCGTCGCAGACACGATCTCGATGTA
>JAWVYF010000205.1:0-5337 GCA_033722845.1 Anderseniella sp.
CGGGATGACGCCCATCAACTCGTCCGGGTCGTAGGCCGGGTCTTCCGGCGTGGCGAGCGCCACGTCCACCCGTTTCTGGTGGTTGAGGTTGGCCACCGCCCGGCGCACCAGCTCCAGAGCGTGGGTGTCGTTGTGGGCGAAGTGATCGGCCACACCCGACAGCCGCGTGTGCACGTCCGCCCCGCCGAGTTCCTCGGCCGACACCACCTCGCCTGTCGCCGCCTTCACCAGCGGTGGGCCAGCAAGGAAGATGGTGCCCTGTTCCTTGACGATGATGGACTCGTCCGACATGGCCGGCACATAGGCGCCGCCCGCGGTGCACGAGCCCATGACGGCGGCGATCTGCGCGATGCCCTTGGCGGACATGTTGGCCTGGTTGAAGAAGATGCGGCCGAAGTGATCTCGGTCGGGAAACACCTCATCCTGGTTGGGCAGGTTGGCCCCGCCGCTATCCACCAGATAGATGCACGGCAGCCGGTTGGCCTCGGCAATCTCCTGGGCGCGCAGGTGCTTCTTGACCGACATGGGGTAGTAAGTCCCGCCCTTCACCGTGGCATCGTTGGCAACGATCATCACCTCGCGGCCCTCGACGCGGCCCACCCCGGCGATGACACCGGCGCACGGGGCAGCGTTGTCATAGAGTCCATGCGCGGCCGTTGCGCCAACCTCAAGAAACGGCGCACCGGGATCGAGCAGCCGCGCAACCCGCTCACGCGGCAGGATCTTTCCGCGCGACACATGCCGCTCGCGCGCCGCTTCGCCGCCGCCATCGAGTGCGGCTTTGACCGCCTCATCGACCACCGCAAGCGCCTCCAGCATGGCCTTGCGATTGGTGTCGAACTGTTCGCCCCGCGTCGGCGCGGATGGTTTGAGAATGGACATCAGGCGGTTTCCTGGAACATCTCGCGGCCGATCAGCATCCGGCGGATTTCGCTGGTGCCAGCGCCGATCTCGTAGAGCTTGGCATCGCGCAGCAGCCGCCCGGTGGGGTACTCGTTGATGTAGCCGTTGCCGCCCAGCGCCTGGATCGCTTCCAGCGCACACCAGGTGGCTTTTTCGGCAGAATAGAGAATGCAGCCCGCTGCATCCTTGCGCGTTGTCTCGCCCCGGTCACAGGCCGCGGCAACCGCATAGACGTAGGCACGGCAGGCGTTCATGGTGGTGTACATGTCTGCAAGCTTGCCCTGCATAAGCTGGAACTCGCCGATGGCTTTACCGAACTGCTTGCGCTGATGCACATAGGGCACCACCACGTCCATGCAGGCAGCCATGATGCCCAGCGGCCCGCCGGACAGCACGACGCGCTCATAGTCGAGGCCGGACATGAGAATTTTCACCCCCTGGCCCTCCTCACCCAGCACGTTCTCGTACGGCACTTCGCAGTCCTCGAACACCAGCTCGCAGGTGTTCGACCCGCGCATGCCGAGCTTGTCCAGCTTCTGCGCGGTGGAGAAGCCCTGCATGCCGCGCTCGATCAGGAATGCGGTAATGCCCTTTGGCCCCGCGTCCATGTCGGTCTTGGCATAGACCACCAGCGTGTCGGCATCCGGCCCGTTGGTGATCCACATCTTGTTGCCGTTGAGCACATAGCGGTCATTGCGCTTTTCGGCCTTGAGCTTCATCGACACCACGTCCGAGCCCGCCCCCGGCTCCGACATGGCCAGCGAGCCGACATGCTCACCCGAGCACAATTTCGGCAGGTATTTTTGCTTCTGCTCGGCATTTCCCCAGCGATTGATCTGGTTGACGCACAGATTGGAGTGCGCGCCATAGCTCAGTCCCACCGACGCCGATGCCCGGCTCACTTCCTCCATCGCCACCGTGTGCGCCAGATAGCCGAAGCCGGTGCCGCCGAAGTCCGGATCAGCCGTCATGCCAAGCAGGCCAAGCTCGCCCATCTCAGTCCACAGATCGCGCGGCATGTCGTTGTTGCGGTCAATATCCGCTGCCAGCGGGGCCAGCCTGTCCTGCGCCCATCGCGCCACGGTCTCGCGCAGGGCCTCAATCTCCTCGCCAAGGCCAAAATTCATTCCGCTGCTGAACATAACGCCTCCTTGTCCGGCGCGCCTGCCATGCGCAGCACCATCGCCGTGTAGATGTCTTCGATCTCGTTGAGGTTGAGCCGGCCCTTCTGCCGGTACCAGGTATTCACGCCGGTCAGCATGGCGATGATCGCCATGGCGGCAACGCGGGTATCGGCGAGCGCGAACAGCCCTCGCGCAACGCCTGCATCCAGAACGCCGCGCAACGCGGCTTCATAATTCTGACGCAGCTTCTCGACCTGGCGGAAGTTCTCCGGCTCCAGGCTGCGCAGCTCCATGTAGGAGATGAATACCGCATCCGAGCGTCCGGCATGAAACCGGATGTGGAACCGGGCGAACCGTTGAAGCGCGGCATCCGGCGCTTCGCCTTGCCGTTGCTCTTTGTCCCAGGCGGCGAGCAACTCTTCCATGTGCGCGCGCATCAGATCGGCCAGCAGGGCCTGCTTGTTCGGGAAGTGGTTGTAAAGCGCAGCCGCCTGTACGCCGACTTCACCGGCAATCTCGCGCATGGAAACGGCAGCAAACCCGCGTGCAGCAAACAGCTTGAGCGCCGCTTCGCGCACCCGCTGGGCGGTTTCAACGCCAACACTGCCTGCCGTTCGAGCCAAGTGATCACCCACTGAATTAAATGAACGTTCGTTCTTTTAATACTGGAAAGCGTAGCCGTCAATGCCATTAGGCACTGCATGCATACGGCTGGTCAAATGAACCGGTCAGGCGGCGAGAGGGTCAGGCCCGTATTCGTTGGCGCCCTGCGTGCCAGCCAGAATACCCAGATCGACGATGGCCCAGATCAGCCCAACGACGGGAATGATCAGCAGCAGGCACCACCAGGCAGACTTGCCGCGGTCATGGCAGCGCTTGATGTGCAGCATGATGCCAGCAATCAGCATCAGGATACCGATTATGAATGGAATGATCCCCTCGTTACCAAACAGCATTGAGCTGACAATCGACACAGCAAACAGGATGCCGACGCCGATCCACCACTGCTGACGGCCAATGCGGCCCTCAGGCGTCATGAAGAGATACTTGAGATCAATATTGTTCATCATCAGGCCTCGCTTGTTGCGGGGGAATTGACTCCCCTTCCCTTCATGCTGTCATGTCGATGAAGACGTGACAACCTTCGCTCTCGAAAGACCGTGCGCATGGCCCACCACCAGCTTGAGTCCACCACCGGCCTGCTCAACCGGTTGATCGGCTTCCCGACGATCTCGACCGACAGCAATATTGATCTGATCCAGTTCGCTGCCGACCGGCTCGACTCGCTCGGCGCAGAAGTACGCGTGAGCCTCGACGGCACTGGGCAAAAGGCCAACATGTTCGCCACGATGGGGCCGAAGCGCGATGGCGGCATCGTGCTGTCGGGCCACTCGGACGTGGTGCCGGTAGAAAACCAGGACTGGACATCCGACCCGTTCGTCATGCAGGAGCGCGATGGCAAGCTGTTTGGACGCGGCAGCTGCGACATGAAGGGTTTCATCGCTGCCAGCCTGGCCATGGCAGAGGACTACGCGGACCTCGATCTGGCAAGGCCGGTGCACTTCTGCTTCACCCACGATGAAGAGACCGGGTGCCTTGGTGCCCGCGCCCTGATGGAAGAGCTCAAACACATCGGCATGAAGCCGTCGGCCTGCATTATCGGCGAGCCGACGCTCATGCGCATCATCGAGGGCCACAAGGGGTGCTATGAATACACCACCGAATTCTCCGGCCTTGCCGGTCACGGTTCGGTGCCGGATGCCGGCGTCAGCGCGGTGGAATATGCCGTTCGCTATGTCTCGCGGCTGATGTCGCTGAGGCCTGAACTCGTGGACCGCTGCCCCGAAGGCTCACCGTTTGAACCGCCCTACACCACGCTGCAGATCGGCCGCGTCAATGGCGGCATTGCTCACAACGTGATCGCCGACACCTGCGTGGTCGACTGGGAAATGCGGCCCGTGCAATCGTCCGACGCCGCCTTCGTGAAAGACAATATGCGCGCCTACGTGGAGGATGAACTGCTGCCGGCCATGCGCGCCGTACACCCGCAGGCCGACATCGTCACCCACATCATAGGCGAGGTTGGGGGGCTGGAACCGATGGCCGAAAGCGAGGCGCTCAAGCTGGTGTCTGAACTGACCGGTGCCAACACCACGGATGTCGTCTGCTTCGGCACCGAGGCCGGCCTGTTCCAGGAAATCGGCATCCCCACGGTGGTGTGCGGCCCCGGCTCCATCGAGCAGGCCCACAAGCCGGACGAATATGTAGAGATCGATCAGCTCGACCAGTGCCTGGACATGCTGGAGAAGCTGAAACGGAAGCTTGTCTAAGCATCATTCGACCAGAGTAAAACGAAGCTCGACAAAATGATGCGCCCGATGAGATGGCGTTACCCGTTCCCCCGCCGTTCCCGGAACAGGCCGCACTTTTCCTGTACCGGCCGGTCCGAATAGCTGAACAGCACCGCATCTTCGTCAACCTCGTGGACGACCTCCTTCCACGACGGCACCACGAACACGTCGCGCGGGCCCCACTCGAACACCTGCCCGTCAACGGTGGACCGCCCCCTGCCCTCCACGCCGGTGAACACCGTCGCATCGGTTGAGCGGTACGGCGCGCTCTTGAAGCCCTTGGGCAGAAGCTGCAGGCAGGTGCCGATGGTCGGCATGGCCCACCCGCCATCGACCGGGTTGATGTAGCGCATCTTCAGGCCGTGGCACGGGTCCCACTCTTCCATCTGGCGCATCCGCTCCAGCGACTCACGCGACCGCTCGTAGGGGTAATTGAAGATGGGCGACGTTGCCGCGACCTTTTCGTAGCCCAGCGGCAGCATGTTGGCGCCGTAGCGCGCATGGGCATCGCCTTCCGGCTTGGTGATCGGTTGCTCGTCATCGCCAAAGCCTTCGGCAAACGAGGCATCGAGAAACTGCACCAGCGGGATGTCCAGCCCGTCCAGCCACAGCACCGGATCGTCAGACGTGTTGCCGTGATCGTGCCACTCCCAGTTGGGCGTGATGACGAAGTCGCCATAGTGCATCGTCGTGCGTTCACCACCCACCGCCGTGTGACCGCCAGACGCTTCCAGCACGAACCGTAGCGCCGACTGGGTGTGCCGGTGGGCAGGCGCAACTTCGCCCGGCATGACCAGCTGGACGCCACAATACAGCGACGTAGTGCACTTCGAGGTGCCCTTGAGGCCGGGGTTTTCCAGGATGAGCACCCGGCGTTCGGCTTCCTTGGCGGTAATCAGGCCCGCCGCCTCCATCAGCCGCGCGCGCACGGTGTCGTACTTCCACATCACCGGCTGGCA
>JAWVYF010000206.1:0-5334 GCA_033722845.1 Anderseniella sp.
CACCCAGCTGATCGAAGAGCTGTTTGCCCGCAACCAGGTGCTCGGCTGGATCGGCACTGGCCTGCTCGGCCTGATCCTGTTGGCGGCGCTTGCCATCATCTTCCGCGAGATCGCCGGGCTTCTGCGCGTGCGCAAGCTGGGCACCACCCAGGCAGACGCCGCCCGCGCCATCTCAGCCGATGACGCAAGGGCCGCCGACAGCACCATGAACGACCTGCGCGAGATCTATTCTGGCCGCGCCGACATGCGCTGGGGCATGGCGCAGCTGCGCGATCACGCCAAGGCCATCATCGACCCCGCCGACCGCATCAAGCTGGCCGAGCGCGACCTCATGGTCCCGCTGGACGAAGAGGCAAACCGCATTATTGCCCGCACCGCGCGGCGCGTGTCTGTCATCACAGCCGTTGCCCCCGCCGCGTTGGACATCGCGCTCGTCGGCGCCCAGAACCTGAAAATGTTGCGTGAACTCGCAACTCTTTATGGCGGCCGCCCCGGCACGCTCGGCACCTTGCGCCTTGCCCGCATGGTGGCCGGTCACCTGGCCGTCACCGGCGGCCTTGCCATGTCCGACAGCGTCATCAGCGCGGTCATCGGCAAGGGGTTGATCGGCCGGTTGTCAGCACGCTTCGGTGAAGGCGCCGTCAACGGCATCCTGACGGCCCGCATAGGCCTGGCAGCCATCGATCTGTGCCGCCCGTTGCCGTTCCTCACCCAGACCCGCCCCGGCCTGTCCGACTTCATGCGCGAGGTCGTGCGTTTTGGCGATGGCGAGGCAAAAGAACCGGACGGCCAAAAGACAATGTGACAACCGTCACATCCGCGCGGCTTCAAAGCAGACAAACAGGGAATCTCAAGCTAACCTGCAGGTTACTCAACAACCGGAGTCCGCTTTCATGAGCACACTCGTCATCCTCGGCGTACTTGGCGCCATCGTCCTCTATGTCATCGGCATCTACAACGGACTGGTGAAAGCCCGCCAGATGGTCAAGGAAGCCTGGTCCGGCATCGACGTCCAGCTCAAGCGGCGCGCAGACCTGATCCCCAACATCGTCGAGGCGGTAAAGGGATATATCGGCCACGAGAAGGACACCCTTCGTGAAGTCACCGAACTGCGCACCAGGGCGCAAGCCGTGCCTGAAGGAGACGTTGCAGCCCGCGCAGCCGTTGAAGGCATGCTGTCCCAGGCGTTGGGCCGGCTGATGGCCGTTGCCGAAGCCTACCCGGACCTTAAGGCCAGCGAGAACTTCCTCCAGCTCCAGGCCACACTCGACAAGCTTGAAGGCGAAATACAGATGTCGCGGCGCTACTACAACGGCGCTGCCCGCGATCTGAACGTGAAGGTCGAAAGCTTCCCGTCAAACTTCGTTGCCAACTACTTCAAGTTCAACACCGCCGAATACTTCGAGATCGAAAACGCCGCCGACCGGCAGGTCCCGGAAGTGAAGTTCTGAAGGCTCGCGCACCCCATGCAGACGGTTCTCAAGCTCCTCGCGGCCTGCATAGCCAGCTTGTGGCTTGCCACTTCGGCAATGGCCGAAGAGGTCATCCAGCTTTTCGAGTCCCGGCTGGTGCTGTCAAAGGACGGCGGCATGGAGGTGACAGAAACGATCACCGTGCTGGGCGAAGGCCGCAAGATACGGCGGGGCATCTACCGTGACTTCCCCATCGTCTTCAAGGATGGCAGCGGGCGCGAGCGAAAGGTCCAGTTCGACGTGGTGTCGGTGACGCGCAACGGCCAGCCGGAAGACTTCCACATCAAGAAGGCCAACCGCGCAACGAGACTTTACATCGGCAACGCCAAACGTCTTATCGGCCAGGGTCAGTTCACCTACCAGATCACCTATCGCACCGACCGGCAGATCCGGTTTTTCGATACCCACGACGAGCTGTTCTGGAACGTCACCGGCAATTTCTGGGACTTTCCCATCCAGACCGCCCGGGCCGAGTTCGTCCTGCCTGATGGCGCGCGGGCCGAACAGGTTGTCACCTATACCGGCAGGCTTGGCTCGCGCGACAACAATGCCACTGCAAGCATTCGCAATGGCGGCAACATCGTCACCGCACAGACCAACGCCCCGCTGGCCCGGCGCGAAGGGTTGAGTGTCGCCATCTGGATGCCGCCCGGCAGTGTTACCCGGCCCACCAGCGCGCAGGAGATGGCCTGGTACATTCGCGACAACCTCGCTGCACTGATCTCGTTCGCCAGCTTCCTGTTCATCGCACTGTACTACTACTGGGCCTGGAACCGGGTTGGACGCGACCCGCAGGGCGGCCCCATCGTACCGCGCTGGGATGCACCGGACGGCATCTCCCCGGCCCTCGTCCACTACATCCACAACAACGGCCTGCGCGGCAACGGCGCCTTCTCAGCAGCCCTTCTGTCGCTGGCAGTCAAAGGACACGTCACGCTGGAAGAGCTCGGCAAGAAGGACATGAAAATCCAGGCCACCGGCAATATCCCCAAGGCCGGGTCTTTGCCTGTCGGGGAGCAGATTATCTACAACAAGGTTGCAAACCGTTCCGGCGGCTTCCGCATCGACAAGGCCAACGGCAAGAGCGTTGTCAGCCTTGCCTCCGGTTTCCGTTCGAAGCTCGCCAGCGAACACCGCAACAAGTACTTCGTGCGCAACCTGCCGTGGATCATTGCCGGCGTCATGATGTCTGCAGCCGCCATTGCCATCAGCCTTGCCAGCGCCGGCGGCGATGCCGACACCATTGTGCCGCTGGTGTTCGGCATCATCGTCATCAGCTCGCTGTTCATGGTGGTGTTCAACGCGCTGAACAGAACCTCCGGGCTCAGCGGGTGGAACTTTGCTGGCATTGCCCGCTGGGCCGTTTTCGGCATCATCGCCTTCAACTTCCTGCCGGCCGTTGGCAGCATCCTGTCGTCCACCGGCACAAACCCGCTGCTGCTGACCGCCATCGGCAGCATTGTCGTGCTGAACGTGCTGTTCTGGTACCTGCTGGGCGCGCCAACGCCGCTCGGCCAGCGCATGATGGACGGTATCGACGGCCTCAAGACCTACATCAAGCTGGCAGAAACAGACCGCCTCAACCTGCAGGGCGCACCGGCCATGTCGCCCAAACACTATGAAACGGTCCTGCCTTACGCTGTCGCCCTTGGTCTGGAGAAGCCGTGGTCCAACGCTTTCGCCGCCTGGCTGGCAACCGCCGCAGGTGCTGCAGCTGCAGCGAGCTACAGCCCGCACTGGTATCATGGCGATCGCTTCAACGCAGGCAACATCGGCTCCAACCTGGGCGGCGTGGCAGACTCGATCTCGAGCTCCATGACCAACGCCGCGCCGGCTCCATCCTCGTCATCGTCAGGCTTTTCCGGCGGCGGTGGCGGCGGCTCAGGCGGCGGTGGTGGGGGCGGCGGCGGTGGCGGCTGGTAGCACTCGCAATTTACCCGTCTCGCACCTACATTCCTGATCATGACAGCATTTCCACAGCCCCTGAACCCGGATGCCCAGCGCGCCCACGAATGGCGCAATTCGCTGCACACCTGGCTGATGATCGCCGGATCCGCCATGCTGATGGGCATCATCGCCTGGCTGATCTTTGGCGCATCCGGCATTGTCTGGGCAGTACTGCTCACCGGCTTCGGACTTTGGCAGGCCAGCCGGGTATCACCGAAGATGGTGCTGAAGCTCTACAAGGCCCGCGCCTTGAGCGCTGACGAAGTGCCCCAGTTACACGCCATCATGCGGGACCTGACCGCCCGCGCCGACCTGCCCGCCGTGCCGGATCTCTACTACGTGCCCTCAAAGATGATGAACGCCTTTGCAGTGGGTAAGCCTGAAGACTCAGCTGTCGCCGTAACCGACGGTCTGATCCGCAATCTGAACCTGCGCCAGATCACCGGCGTGCTGGCGCATGAAGTCAGCCACATCCGCAATGGCGACCTGAAAGTCATGGCGCTGGGCGATACCCTGTCCCGGCTGACCGGTTCGATCTCCACCTTCGGCCTGCTGCTTGGCCTGCCAGCCGCCTTCATTACCGGCGGCGGGGCGTCTGCCTGGGCAGCACTCGGCTTTATCGTGGCAGCCCCCACCATCGGCGGGCTGCTTCAACTGGCCCTGTCACGCACCCGCGAGTACGACGCCGACCTGGACGCTGCAGGCCTGACCGGCGACCCCGAAGGCCTCGCATCCGCCCTTCAGGTGCTTGAGCAGAAACAGGGCAGCATGTGGGAAAAGCTCGTGTTGCCCGGCTCGCGCATGCCCGAGCCGTCGCTGCTGCGCTCACATCCGAAAACCGAAGATCGCGTGGCGCGGCTGTTGTCGCTGCGCTCAGGCGCGAAACCGGTGATCGCCCGGCCCGATGCACCGCACAAGCCCGGCGTGTCCATCGTGCCACCGGTTCGCAACCCGCGTATTCACGTCTCCCGCCTGGGGCTTTGGTACTAGCTTCATGCCGGGGCTGGGGCGGACACATTGGCTGGCATTGGGCGGGGTAACGCTGGCCATGATCGGCGCACTCGCGCTGCTCGGGCGCACGCCCATCTGCACCTGCGGCTACGTCAAGCTGTGGCACGGCGAGGTCATGTCGTCGGAAAACTCCCAGCACCTGCTGGACTGGTACGCCCCATCCCACGTGCTGCATGGCCTCGCGTTCTACTTTGCGCTGCGCTACCTCGCGCCCAACCTGTCGGTCGGCTGGCGGCTGGTTATCGCCGCCATCATCGAAGCGGGTTGGGAGGTCGTCGAAAACACCTCGTGGATCATCGACCGTTACCGCGGCGAAACTGCAGCGCTGGACTATTTCGGCGACAGCATCATCAACTCCACTGCCGACATGGCGATGATGGTGCTTGGCTTCGTGATCGCCTGGCGCGCACCCGTCTGGTTTTCGATTACGCTGTTCATCGCCGCCGAACTGATCGTCGGGTACATTATCCGCGATGGCCTGATGCTCAACATCATCATGCTGCTGTGGCCACTGGAGTTCATCAAGCAGTGGCAGCTCGGCGCCTGATTTTCCCTCCGTGGCAGGGCAAGCGAGCCAACAAGAGGCGCGGAGGAGCCCCCTCCGTGGCAGGGCAAGCGAGCGTAAGCGAGTGCCAGCCCGTGAACGGACGGCCGCACGGACGTGCGGTCGGAAAAGCATCAAACCTGCTCTCCCTCGTAACAGGAAAGCGGTGATGGCATGGCGAGGCGTTCGCCCAACCCTCCAAGGTCAGCGTTGATATGAAAGAGCAGGAAACACGGGCCACTCAATCTTGCACCGTTGTTTTATGTAATAGGCGCTCAATCGAGCGGCCCGTCCGGCGGTGACTGCACCCTTCCGCGCTCAGGATACCGCTTTTGAAGGCGCTTATCCGTTGTGCAGTAC
>JAWVYF010000207.1:0-5316 GCA_033722845.1 Anderseniella sp.
AGGTCAATCGACCGGATCAGACGCCGCTTCCGCAAGGATGAAGGCGGGGCGACTGCGATCGAGTTCGCGTTCGTGGGCGGTCCTTTCCTGTTTCTTCTGCTGGCCACCTTCGAAACCGGCCTGAACTTCCTGACAGAATACTCGCTGCAGAGCGCGACCACCAACGCCGCTCGCCTGATCCGCACCGGCCAGGTCCAGAATGGCGGCATATCGGCAGCCGACTTCAAGACGGAACTGTGCAAGAACGTGCCGTCCTACCTGGATTGTGACTCCAAGGTGATCATCAACGTCGAGACCCGCACGGACTTCTCCAGCACGACAACCCGTACCGCTGCCAGTGACGGCAACGGCAACCTGTCCAACGACCTGCAGAATTCGCCATCCTGGCAGCCGGGCAATCCCGGTGACGTGGTGATCGTCGAAACATTCTACGAGTGGGAACTGTTCACACCGTTCATCAACTACATTCTGGACGTCCACGGAACACCATCCCGGCCGAACTTCCTGTCGAACCATGGCGACAACAAGCGCCTGATCACCGGCGTTGCGGTATTCATGAACGAACCGTTCAACCCGGCGGCTGGCGGCGGCAACTGACGCTGTGCTTCACAGATCCGGCAAGACACAAAAATCATTACGGCGCACGAGACAAACATGCTGAAACAAGACAAAACCCGCAAGACAGCCTGCAGCGCATTGGCGCTGAAACTGTTCAGCTTCGGACGCAAGAAGGATGGTGTGGTATCAATCGAAGCAGCGCTGCTGTTTCCGGTCATGATCCTGCTGTTGCTGGGCATGATCGACATCACCATGCTGTTGTCGGCCAAGCGCAAGGTGACGGTGGCGAGCAGTGCAATCGTTGACCTCACCACTCAGGTTTCGGCCAACGTCAACACAGGCGAACTGAGCGGCTTCATGGATGCGGTTGACTCGATCCTGCAGCCCTACTCCTCCACCGACATCAAGATCGAGATGTTCAACTTCCGCCCGAACGGCAGCAACGTGACCGAAGTCTGGAACCACAAGCGAGGCTCATGCGGTGGTGTTCCATCCAACATGAATACCACCGAGTTGAAGAAGCTCACCCAGGAAGGCAACGACATTCTGGTCGGACGCGTCTGCGTCAACTTCACGCCCATCGTCGGATATGTGCTTGGTACTGCGTCTTTCCTGGTTGATGACACGGTGGCTCAGCGCCCGCGCCAGGGCAAGACACTGGATTGCACCAACTGCTGATCCGGCTGTTCATCAGCTTACATTTCACGATCAACCCCGGTCACCTGCAGGTACCGGGGTTTTTCGTTTCCGGCATGGTCAAAGCAAGCATGCAGGCGTAAACACTTCAGTCACGGCTTGAAACGCCATGCCGTTATCGTTGTATCTTGACTGCAACCTGTCTTGCCTTCCGGATCCCATGACCTCTCGTTCTGCCGCGCAACGCCTGCCACATCCAGCGCCGCCTGCACCAATAGCCAGGGCAACGCTGATCTGGTCCCTGAGCGCGCTGGCCTTCGGATACGCCTTCTTCCAGCGGGTAGCACCGTCTGTGATGGTCAACGACCTGATGGCCGAGTTTGCCGTGTCCGGCGCGGTATTGGGCCAGCTTTCGGCGCTGTACTTCTACCCCTATGCGGCTATGCAGTTGCCAATCGGCGCGCTGCTGGACCGCTATGGGGCACGGCTGATGTTGTCGATTGCCCTGCTGGCCGCGGGCGCGGGCTCTGCCCTGTTCGCATTTGCGCCACGCATCGAGTTTGCCTATGCCGGCCGGTTCCTGATCGGGGCAGGCTCGGCGGTCGGCTTCATTGGCTCGATGGCGCTTGCCTCCAACTGGTTTCACCCGCGTCACTTCGCGTTCCTCACGGGTGGATCAATGTTTTTCGCCATGATGTGCGGCATTGCAGGCCAGGCGCCGCTGGCGCTGGCGGTGGAAGCTGTCGGCTGGCGCAACACCATGATGTGGGCGGCCGGGTTTGCACTGCTTCTCAGCCTGGTCGTTGCCGTGGTGGTCAGAAACTCTCCCAATCAGCGCACCCAGGATGAGGAAGGCGACATTCGCTGGGCACAGATATGGTCCGGCCTGAAGCAGACCGTGCGCCGGCGCGAGGTGTGGCGGCTGGCCATCGTTGCCATGGCCATGTCTGGTCCCATGCTGGCGCTGGGTGGTTTGTGGGGAGTGCCATTCCTGTCGAGCGCCTATGGCCTGGACCGGGCATCGGCAGCCTTCTACACCTCGCTCTCGCTGTTCGGCTGGGCACTGGGCGCGCCGGGGCTGGGCTGGCTGTCCGACCGGCTGCGCCTTCGCAAAGCGCCAATCGTCATCTTTGCCGGGCTCAATGTTGCAAGCCTGGCAGCAATTGCCCTCGTGCCCGGCTTGCCGCTGTTGGTCATTGCCACTCTCTTCTTTGTCTCCGGATTTACCGGCGGCTGCATGGTGATCACCTTTGCCATTGCGCGCGAAGTCTCGCCCAAGCCGCTGCATGGCACTGTGTCCGGTCTGGTCAATGGCATGACCGTTGCCGCAGGTGCCGTGCTTCAGCCGGTGATCGGCTGGCTCCTCGACCTGCGCTGGGACGGTACGTTGCTTGAGGGTGCGCGGGTCTACCAGGCGGCAGACTACAGGTTCGCCTTCATCGCGTTGCTGATCTGGTCTGGCATCGGCTTTACCCTGAGCTTTGGCCTGCGCGAAACCCGATGCCGGCCGATACCCGTTCTGCGCTGATACCGCTTCACTGAGCGTCGAACGGCTTCACCGGCAAACCGCGCTTGAGCCAACCCGGGCCAACAGGTGAGCCCTCCATGCCCTCGGACACATCAATGATGTTGGTAAAGCCTGCACCTGCCAGCGCATGTTGCAGATAGCGTGTCCGCCCGCCGGTTGCGCAGATGATGGCAATGGGTTTGTTGCGGTCGCCGCCAGCCACTTCCATCAGCTTTTGCAGAAAACCGCCTTCGTGCATGGAGATCGGCGTGGCCGGTGCAGCCAGACCGGTTTGCTTCCACTCTTCACGCGAGCGGATGTCTACCAGCACGACCTCGCCATTGAGAGCCGCGGTCATGGCATCGGGCGCGCTCATTCGGGCGGGCTCGCCTGCCGCCATCACGGGCACAGACAAACCAAAGCCACAGGCAAATGCGGCACCGGATACAAAAAATGAGCGGCGGTCAATGTTCATGGCTGAGGGTTTTGGCATGAAGCTCGCGGAAGGCCAAATCAACAGTTTGAGAAGCTTGCTCGTATCGACATACAACTGTCATGGCTCGGGCCTAAGAGTTACGCCGTGCAGGAAGGCGTCAGTAGAGTAACAATTCCCGGAAAGAGGTTTCCCGCACAGAACAGAAGGGCCCCGGCCGCCGGCGGACCTCACCCCGCCAACGCCCACTCCCCCCCCCAAGGCCGCTGGCACGGGGCCCATGCCTTTTTCTTCCAGGCAGGTCACGACGCCGACAGAAGCTGGTTCATACGGCCAAGGGCTTCGTCGAGCTCGCCGGTGCTGGCAGCGTAAGACACGCGCAGATAGCCCTTTCCGTTTTCACCGAAACTGTCGCCGGGGATGAGCGCCACATGCGCTTCCATCAACAGGCGTTCTGCAAGCAGTTTTGACTCCACACCGGTACCGCGCACATTGGGAAAGGCATAAAATGCGCCTCCCGGTACGCGGCAGGTCACTCCCGGCATGGCATTCAGCCTGTCGACCACCAGATCGCGGCGGCGCATGAAGGTTTCACGCATGGCGTCGATCTCGTCCATCGGGCCGGTGATCGCCGCAAGACCTGCCATCTGGGCAGCCACGTTTACGCATGAATGGTCAACCGTAATCAGACCGCGCACGGCTTCAACCGTGGCCTCTGGCCAGATGCCATAGCCAAGCCTCCAGCCGGTCATGGCGAAGGTCTTTGACCAGCCATCCAGCAACACCACCCGGTCGGCCAGGTGCGGGTACTGCATGAGCGACTGGAAGCCTGAGCCTTCGAACACCAGGTGCGAGTAGATCTCATCCGACAGGATCGCCACGTGCGGATGGTGTTTCAGTCCTTCGGCCAGTTTGTCCAACTCGACCCTGTCGACCACGCCACCAGTGGGGTTGGCGGGGGAGTTGATGATGATCAGCCCGGTGTCCGGGGTAATGAGCGACAAAACCTCATCGGCATCGAAGCCGAAATTGCGGTCTTCGCGGATCGGGTAAGGGACGGGCTTTGCCGATGCGGCCTTGACCGCCTCACGGTAGGGCGGGAAGCCCGGATCCGGGTAGAGGATTTCACGGCCCTGGCCGCCAAATACCATGCAGGCAAAGAAGATCGTCACCTTGCCGCCCGGTACAATAATCACGCGGCCGGCCGGGATGGTGAGGCCGTACCGGCGGCCTACGCTGTCTGCGACGGCCTCGCGAAGGGCCGGCATACCCACCGGCGATGTGTAACCGTGGGGACCATCCTTCACCGCTTTCAAACCTGCCTCGATGACATGAGCGGGTGGCGCAAAGTCTGGCTGGCCGATGCCAAGGTTGATGACCGGATGGCCTTCAGCCTTCAGGCGCATGGCCTTGTCGAGCACGAAGAAGGCACCTTCTTCTTCAAGCGATGTGACGGCGGGGTTCAGTTTCAATGCGGTCATCGGGCGTGATCAATCCTGCAGGTCGGGGTCCAGGAGGCGCGAGACCATGAGCTCACCGAGACCACGGTCCAGGGCATCGTCGTACTCGTCCATTACAGCGGCAGCAAGCTCGGACGGGCCGGACAAATCATCGCCAAGCTTGAGGTAAAGCGCCATGTCCTTGTGGGCGTTGGCGAGCGAGAACTTGTAGCCATCGAGATCACCCTTGATCGCATTGCCCACAATACGCTCCAGAGCGGGAGAGAAGTTCGAACCTTGCTGCATGACGGCATACAGCTTTGCCCAGTCCACCCCATGTTCGCGCGCGCTGTTGTAGGTATCGGCGATCAGCGCAACCATGCCGCAAACCAGGTAGTTGTTGACGAGCTTGGCGATATGGCCGCTGCCAGCCGGTCCGAAATGCTCGATGCGTGCGGCGAAAGCTTTCAGAACCGGTTCCAGCGTAGCAAGGCTTTGCGCCGTTCCGCCGAACAGAATGCCCAGTTGGCCAGTGGCGGCTTGCGCTGCACCGCCGGCCAGCGGCGCGTCGCAGAACGCCACGCCGTCCTCTGCAAGCTCGGCTGCCAGGCGGCGGGTGAGTTCCGGCTCGGACGTGGTTGTGTCGACAATGAACTTGTCTGCCGACAGACCGGGGCGCATCGCTTCCATGGTGTCCTCGACAGCACGGGCATTGGACACGCACAGGATGATGACGTCACTGC
>JAWVYF010000208.1:0-5260 GCA_033722845.1 Anderseniella sp.
CTTCACGCTCATCAAGGCGTCCATGCGCGGCATGATGAAGGCGCGCTGGGGCCGGGTCATCAACATCACGTCTGTTGTCGGCGTGACCGGCAATCCGGGCCAGGCCAACTATGCGGCATCAAAGGCCGGCATGATCGGCATGTCGAAGTCGCTGGCCCATGAGCTTGCCTCACGCAACATCACCGTCAACTGCATCGCGCCCGGTTTCATCGAGACGGCCATGACGGACGAGCTGAACGACAAGCAGAAGGAAGCCATTCTCGCCTCGGTGCCGGCCGGCCGGTTGGGCCAGGCAGACGAGATTGCCGCGGGGGCCGTGTACCTCGCCAGCGAAGAGGCTGCCTATGTGACCGGCCAGACCTTGCATATCAATGGCGGCATGGCCATGTTGTGAGCCGCCTCAAGTCGTCCACAGGCCGCGTCGAATTGGCGGTTTTCTGGCTTGGACGCGAGCACATATGTGTGATAATAGGCGCAGGTAAAGAGCAGGGATTGTCAGGCCGCAAGGCAAAATAACTGTGAAATTTGAATAATTTGCCCGTTTTGAAGGCCACGGCGGATTCGCAACGCCGGTGAGTTCGCGGGACAAATTTGAATGCGGATCAACTAACGAGGGTAGTACTGAAATGAGTGATGTTGCTGAACGGGTCAAGAAGATCGTCGTCGAGCATCTTGGCGTCGAAGCTGACAAGGTCCAGAAGGACGCTAGCTTCATCGATGACCTGGGCGCAGACAGCCTGGACACCGTCGAGTTGGTCATGGCCTTTGAAGAGGAATTCGGCATCGAGATCCCCGACGACGCGGCTGAGACCATCCAGACGGTGGGCGACGCTGTCGGCTTTATCGAGAAGAACGCTGCCTGAGGCAGCCCGCTGATCCGGCCGGCCGCCGCGTGAGCAAGGCTGGCACATCGCGGACAATCATCAAGCGGTGGCAGTGCGTAACAGTGCTGCCGCCGCATTTGTTGTAAAGTGCCCATGGAGGAACACATGCGCAGGGTTGTTGTCACCGGTTTGGGAATGGTCTCGCCTGTTGGCGCCAATGTCGAGGACAGCTGGTCCAACATTCTCGCCGGCAAGTCCGGTGCAGGCCAGGTCACCCGCTACGACATGTCCGACATGGCCTGCCGCATCGGCTGCGAGGTCAAGGAAGGCGACGGCTCCAACGGCACCTTCAACATCAACGACTTCATGGACCCGAAGGAGCAGCGCCGCTGCGACACCTTCATCCGCTTCGGCATGGCGGCTGCCAAGATGGCCGTGAAGGACTCCGGCTGGGAGCCTGAGACCGAAGATGACCGTTACCGCACCGGCGTGCTGATCGGGTCCGGCATCGGCGGCCTGCCGTCCATCGAGGCAACCTCGCTGCTGCTGGCCGAGAAGGGCCCGCGCCGGGTGAGCCCGTTCTTCATTCCCGGTTCGCTGATCAACCTGGTCTCAGGCATGGTCTCCATCGAGCACGGCTTCAAGGGCCCGAACCACGCAGTCGTCACGGCTTGCTCCACCGGCGCCCACGCCATTGGCGATGCCGCCCGGCTGGTGGCGCTGGACGATGCCGACGTGATGATTGCCGGCGGCGCGGAAGCCGCCATCAGCCGCATCGGCTATGCCGGCTTCCTGGCCTGCAAGGCACTCAGCACGCACTTCAATGATACGCCTGAAAAGGCCTCGCGCCCCTACGACAAGGACCGCGACGGTTTTGTGATGGGCGAGGGTGCCGGCGTTGTCGTGCTGGAGGAGTACGAACACGCCAAGGCGCGCGGCGCGAAGATTTATGGCGAGGTGGTCGGGTATGGCATGTCCGGCGACGCCTATCACATCACCGCACCGGCCGAAGACGGCGACGGCGCGTTCCGCTGCATGAGCGCGGCCCTGAAGCGGGCCGGCCTGCAGGCATCTGAAATCGACTATGTGAATGCGCACGGGACCTCCACCCCGATGGGCGACGAGATCGAGCTGCGCGCGGTGGAGCGGCTGATGGGCAACCAGGCCGACAAGCTGACCATGTCGTCCACCAAGTCGGCGACCGGTCACCTGCTGGGGGCTGCTGGTGCGATTGAGGCCATCTTCGCCATTCTCGCCATGCGTGACGGCGTGGCCCCGCCCACCCTCAACCTCGACAATCCGTCCGTGGAAACCGAGGTGGACCTGGTGCCGCACACGGCCCGGAAAAAGGAAATCAACACAGTGTTGTCGAATTCCTTTGGTTTTGGTGGAACCAACGCGTCACTGGTTTTCCGGCGCGCCGACGCCTGATGCGGCTTACTGCCAACGGCGTCTAGTTCATTCACCAACCTGATCCGGATCAGAGTTCGCGCATGAGCCTGCCCAATCCAGATGCCAGACGGCGCAAGCCAGGCCGTTCTGCCATGTCAGTTGCCGGCCGGCTGCTGGCAACCCTTGTGGTGCTGTTGCTGCTTGCCGGTGGTATTGGGGCTGCCGGCTGGGTCATTGCCACGGCAGATGGGCCGCTTCGCGAAGACAAGGTGGTCAATATTCCGCAAGGCAGCACCAGCCAGCAGATTGCAGAGGTGCTGGAACGCGAAGGCGTTGTCGACTCCGAAGGGCTGACCATGCTCGGCATCTCCGGTGTCAGGCGCATCTTCAACATCGAGCCGAAGGCCGGCGAATATGCCTTCACTGCCCGATCATCGCTGGTCGAGGTGCTGCGACAGATCAAGCGCGGCAAACTGGTGACGTACAAGGTATCGATCCCGGAAGGGTTCACCTCCTGGCAGGTGGTAGAGCGGCTGAAGGCCACCGAAGAGCTGGCCGGTGACATCACCGACCCGCCGGTGGAAGGCGAATTGCTGCCGGACACTTATGTGTTTACGCGCGGCCGCACCCGCCAGAGCATCATCGACCAGATGCGGGCCGCCCAGAAGCGGCTGCTCGACAGGTTGTGGGAAAGCCGCAAGGAAGGCCTTCCGGTCAGCACGCCTGAGGAGGCCATTATTCTGGCCTCGATCGTGGAGAAAGAAACCGGCAAGGCGGACGAGCGCCCGCAGGTTGCCGGCGTGTTCATCAACCGGTTGAAGCGCGGCATGCGGCTGCAGTCCGACCCCACCATCATCTACGGTATCACGCGCGGGCAGGGCAAACTGGACCGGCCGATCTATCGCAGCGATATCCGCGAGAAGACCGACTACAACACCTATCAGATCGACGGGCTGCCCCCGACGCCGATTGCCAATCCCGGCCGTGCTGCAATCGAGGCGGTGCTCAACCCGATGGATACCGAATACGTTTACTTCGTGGCTGACGGCACCGGCGGCCATGCCTTTGCGGTGACGCTGGACGAGCACAATGCGAACGTGCGCAAGTGGCGCAGCTGGCTGAAGGAGCAGCGCGAAGAACGCGAGCGCGAGGAACAGGTTGCCGAGGAAGACCAGTCTGCCCAACAGCCAGCCGCTGACAGTGAAGAGCTGAAGGCCAGCCTTGATGATCAGGGCAACACCGCTGCGCCGCTGCCAACAGGAGCGGAAGCGGAGGCCGCACTAACAGGCACCGCAGCTGCCGGAGAAAATGGCGAGGCCGGCGATGCGCCTGCTTCCCAGTTCCGCGTGGTTGAAGTAGATGGCCGCCGCGTGCCAATTCCGATTGCGAAGCCGGCGCAGAATTAGCGCTTCAGCAACACGAGCCCATCGAGGTTCATATCGGGCTGAGGGCCTGCGCGCTTGCGCGCGCGTCGGCGTGTCGCGCTGGTCTGTCATACGGCTGATCACCATTTCCAGACTTGTAGAGTCGAAAACCGGCGACACGAGAAAGGAAGTGAAATTCATGTTTGCCCGCAAGGCCAATGTGCCGGAACGAGTAGTCGAGCACCACGAGCCCAAAAGCTTCAGCGACAGGTTTGCCTATCGCCTTGTGAAGTTCATGCGTGTCTTTGCGGATGCCTTTTTCCGCAAACGCTATGGGCACAGAGCTGTTGTACTGGAGACTGTCGCTGCAGTGCCCGGGATGGTTGGGGGCATGTTGCAGCATCTGAAGTCCATCCGTCACATCCGGGATGATGAGGGCTGGATTGCGGAACTTCTTGATGAGGCCGAAAACGAACGCATGCACCTGATGACGTTCATCAACATTGCCAAGCCTTCGGTGTTTGAGCGCTTTCTCATTCTGATCGCGCAAGGTGTGTTCTTCAACCTGTACTTCCTGCTTTACCTGTTTGCGCCAAAGACCGCGCACCGGGTGGTGGCTTATCTGGAAGAAGAAGCGGTGGTCAGCTACACGCAGTATCTGGCGGCAATTGACGATGGGCAGCTTGAGAATGTGCCTGCGCCGCAAATTGCCATTGACTACTGGAAGCTTGGTTCCGATGCCCGGCTGCGCGACGTGGTGCTTGCGGTGCGCGAAGATGAAGCAGGTCACCGGGACCGCAATCACTGCTTTGCCGATGCGCTGACAAACAACACAGACGGCAGCGAGCGCTCGCCTCGGCAGGTGTTCGGCGAGGCCCCTGACAGGGCGTGAAGCTGAAGCGTTGAGTGGATCGCTCACACTGGTGAGCGATCTGCGCAGTGCCTGCGCATGGCATATCCATGGCGCAATGGATAAAGTGTCCGCACTCAGTTGATTCTGAACCAGGGCGGGCTGTTTCCATGACCATTTCCAGCATGACAGGCTTCGGCAGGGCCGCCGGCACGGTGGGAGCCTGGAGCTACCTTTGGGAGGTCCGCTCGGTCAACGGCAAGGGGCTGGACGTGCGCCTGCGCCTGCCCGGCGGCATGGACAGCGTCGAACAGCAGGTGCGCGCGCTGGCGGCAAAAAACCTTAAACGTGGCAATGTGCAGATGTCGTTGCAGCTCGACTGCGACGAGCAGGGCAGCGAGTTGCGCATCAACCCCAATGTCCTGTTTGCAGCTGTGCAAGCGGCACAGCAGGTGTCCGAAGCCATGGGTGAGCCGGTTTCTCCCGACGCGGTCCTTGCCATGCGCGGCGTTGTGGAAACCGTTTCTGCAGATGCAGATGAGGACGCGATTGCGGCGCGCGACGCCGAGCTGGTCAAGGCAGCGGACGTGGCGCTTGCCGCCCTTGCCGACAACCGCGCCGAAGAGGGCAAGCGGCTGGCTGGCATCATCGCTGGCCAGCTCGACACGATTGAAGAGCTGACCGCGCAGGCCAAGGCCAATCCGTCCCGCACGCCTGATGCAATCCGCGATCGCCTTTGCGCACAGATTGAGCGTTTGACCGGGGCTTCCCCGGCACTTGATCCGGACCGGTTGCACCAGGAGGCCATGTTGCTGGCGGTCAAGGCCGAC
>JAWVYF010000209.1:0-5241 GCA_033722845.1 Anderseniella sp.
CTCGAAATCCGCGCTCTCCATCTGGCTTGCCATGGTGCGTTTCCAGATCAGCGTGTAGAGCGCCAGCTGATCGGCATCGAGGTTCTTCCTCACCTGATCGGGAAGGCGGCTGAGCTCGGTTGGGCGAATGGCCTCGTGGGCTTCTTGGGCGTTCTTTGCCTTGGTTTTGTAGATGCGCGGGGCAGAGGGCAGATAGGGTTCGCCATACTCACCCTGGATCACATTGCGGCACTGGGCAATGGCTTCGTCTGCCATCTGCACGCCGTCGGTACGCATGTAGGTGATCAGGCCGGTCACATCGCCATCAATGGCCACGCCTTCATACAGCTTCTGGGCGACCTGCATGGTCCGCTGCGAAGAGAAGCCCAGCTTGCGGGAGGCTTCCTGCTGCAGTGTGGAGGTGGTGAATGGCGGTGCCGGATGCCGCTTGGCCGGCTTGGTCTCGACGTTTGAAACCGCGAATCGTGCTCCGTCCAGAGCGGACTCGATTGCCCGGGCGGATGTCTCGTCCGGAATGTCCATCTTGCCGAGCCTGTTACCGGCGATGGCTTGAAGGCGAGCCGCGAACTGATCGCCGTTGCCGGTACTCATCGTCGCTTCAATCGTCCAGTATTCTTCGCGGACGAACGCTTCGATCTCCAGTTCCCGGTCACAGATCAGGCGCAGGGCCACAGACTGCACCCGGCCTGCCGAGCGGGCACCAGGCAGTTTCCGCCACAGTACCGGCGAGAGGTTGAAGCCGACGAGATAGTCCAATGCGCGCCGGGCCAGATACGCTTCCACAAGTGCATCATCGATTTCGCGAGGATGCTGAATGGCATTCATGACGGCCGATTTTGTGATGGCGTTGAACACCACACGTTCAATTTCCTTGTCCTTGAGCGCGCCCTTTCGGTTCAGCGCTTCCAGGACGTGCCAGGAAATGGCTTCGCCTTCACGGTCGGGGTCGGTAGCAAGAATGAGCTTGTCGGCGTCTTTCAGTGCAGCTGCAATGTCATTAAGGCGCTTGGACGACTTGGAGTCCATCTCCCAGGACATGGCAAAATCTTCGTCTGGCCGCACCGATCCATCTTTAGCCGGCAAGTCACGGATATGGCCATAGGAGGCCAGCACGTGGAAATCCTTGCCAAGATATTTGTTGATGGTTTTGGCCTTTGCAGGCGATTCGACGACGACAACGTTCATTTGAACCGAGTTTTGTTAGTTGCTGATGGCTTGCGGGCGGCAGACTTGCGTCATAGGCGCAAACGCCGTGCAAAGGCAAGGCGCTCACGAAAATAAGACCAAACCACACATGATTGTGTAAAATTGTGTATTAAAATCAAAACGAGTAATGTGTAGCTTGACTGCATGCCAAAGTTGACTAAACGTCTGAACCAGAACCTCAAGGACGGGTCACGTAGTGGGTAGTTCGCGCAGCATCAAGGAGCAGCCGGTTGCACCACCGCTGGAGCGGCTGGACGTTTGCCAATACGTTGCTGACATGGCGCTGGAGCTGCGCAGTCTGTGCCAGGGGTATGACGCCAAGTATCTCGCCTATCTGCTTGAAATCCTTTTCATCGAGGCCAACGAAGAGGTCAACCGTCAGCGGATGGCTCAACGTCCCTCAGTGGACGAGTGATACCCTTTGGCCAGAATGGCGTTCGAGTTGTCCTGCCAGGTCAAGCCTCAGCAAGACTTCGTGAACCTCCTTTGGTCCGTATCCGGACTCTCGAATCAGGTCATCCACCTCTACCGGGTCGGTACCTAGAAGCTCCAGCACCACCCGCTGAGCTGCTTCAACATTGATTGTTGTAACCGCCGTCTGGTCCGGTGGCTCCATGGAGCGTTTCCAATGCGGTGCCGGTTGCCCTTCGCGAAACTGCAAGTGACTGGTGTGTTGGTCGCGCAGATCGCGGATCAGCTCCTGCGGATCGGCAAGTAATGCAGCACCATCACGGATCAGCCGGTTGGTGCCAGCCGACCGGGGATCATAGGGTGAACCCGGCATGGCATAGACGTCCCGGCCCAGCTCGTTCGCCAATCGGGCGGTAATCAACGAACCAGAGCGAATGGCCGCCTCGATAACCACCACAGCTGAGGCCAGCCCGGCAATAATGCGGTTGCGGCGTGGAAACAGCTCCGCGCGGGGGCGGGTGCCCGGCGGCATCTCGGTGACGACACAGCCGGTTTCGGCAATCTGTTCTGCCAGTTCCGAATTTTCATCCGGATAGATGACATCGAGCCCTGTTGCCATCACCGCGATAGTACCCGTGCCAAGCGAAGCCTGATGGGCTGCGGTATCAATGCCGCGCGCAAGACCGGAGACAACGGCATGACCGGCCCGGCCAAGTGCCGTGGCAATTTCTCGGGCAAAGCGCTTGCCGTTTGCAGACGCGTTGCGCGACCCGACGATGCCGCAGCATGGCTCCTGCAATATGCTGGTGCGGCCAAGCGCAAACAGCAGGGGCGGGGCCTGACCGGTCTGGACGAGTAACTCGGGATAATGCGGATCGCCCGGCATCAGGATGCAACCACCCAACCGGTCGGTCTTCTCCACGACAGCCAATGCATCTGCCTCGGCGAACAGCCGGATGCGGCGGCCGGCGCCTGCGCGCTGTGCAAGCTCGGGCAGGTGGGCGAGTGCTGCTTCGCCACTGCCGTAGCGGTCCATCAACTGGTGCCATGTCGCCGGGCCCACATTGTCGCTCAAGGCAAGGCGAATTCGGGCCAGCCGCTCGCTGCCGCTGATGGCCGCCTGGGCAGTATCAGACGGCCCTTCGCTCACGGCTTGCCCTTGTTGCCGATGCGGCTTTCTTCGCCCTTCAGCAACCGTGAAATATTGGCGCGATGTGTGAGATAAACGATGAGTGTCATTGCAGCAAAAGCCAGTGCAATGGTGGAATTTGCTGCATAAAACGCATAAGCCGGAACAGCAACGGAGGCCACCAGCGCAGCCAGCGACGAGTACCGTGAAATCGCCGCTACACCAAGCCAGATTACCGCGAAAACGGCCAGAAACGGCCAGCCGAAGCCCAGCAGGATGCCGACATAGGTCGCAACGCCCTTGCCGCCCTTGAACTTCAGCCAGAGAGGGAAGATGTGACCAAGAAAAGCGCCGAAAGCTGCGGCGATGGCAGCTGACTCACCGGCATAGGTGTAGGCGGCCAGCACCGGAATTGTGCCCTTTAACGCGTCCAGAAGCAGTGTTGCAGCCGCGGCCGGCTTGCTGCCGGTGCGCAGCACGTTGGTGGCGCCGATATTGCCGGAACCGATGGTGCGCAAATTGCCCAAGCCGAACGCCTTGGCAATCAGCAAGCCATAGGGGATCGAGCCGGAAAGGTATCCGATCACGAACCAGAGGCTGACAGCTCCAATAAAGGAATGAGTGATCACGTATCAGGTATCCATTGCCGTGTTCAGGCAGGCTTACAGTTCAGCCAGCCAGTGTATACACGCTTGCGCCGCCGACAATGGTTTCGATAACCCGGCCTTCAAAGGCGCGGTCCTCGAATGTCGTGTTGCGAGATGCCGAGTGAAGTTGCGCCGTCTCGACAGTCCACGGCATTTCCAGGTCGACCAGCGTGATGTCTGCCTGCTGGCCTTGCTCGAGGCTGCCCTGTTCGAGCTTAAGCAACCGTGCGGGTGCAGCCGTCAAGGCGGTGATAAGGCGTTCAAGGCTCAACTGGCCGGAATGCACCAGTGACAGGCCCGCCGACAGGATGGTTTCAAGACCGACCGCTCCGAAGGCAGCATCTGCAAAGGGCACGCGCTTGGTATCGGCATCCTGCGGATCGTGACTGGACACGATGACGTCGATTGATCCGTCCGCAACACCTTCCACCAGGGCCACGCGATCTTCCTCTGCGCGCAGCGGCGGCGACAATTTGAAGAAGGTGCGATATGCGCCAATGTCGTGCTGGTTGAGCGTCAGGTGATTTATCGAAACCCCACAAGACACAGGCAGCCCGCGCGCCTTGGCCTGACGGATGACATCAAGCGACGCTGCACACGATATCTGGGCGGCGTGATAAGGGCAGCCTGTCATCTCCACGAGGCGCAAATCACGCTCCAGCGCGATCAGTTCCGCAGCCGCCGGAATGCCGGACAGGCCAAGCCGGGTCGCCACTTCGCCTGAATGCATGACGCCGCCGGCCAGATCAGAGTCTTCAACGTGCTGCACCACCAGAAGATCGAAGTTGCGGGCATACTTCATGGCCCGGCTGAGCACGCGGGAATTGCGCAGGGAACGGATGGCATCGGTAACGGCCACCGCACCAGCTTCCTTCAGCAGGCCGAACTCGGTCATCTGTTCGCCCTTCAGCCCCTTGGAGATGGCCGCCATGGGGTAGACACGGACATCAGCGGTGTTCAGCGCCCGGCGGCGAACAAAGTCGATGATTGAGGCATCGTCCATCACAGGGTCTGTCGTGGGCTGAATGACTATGCTGGTCACACCGCCGGCTGCAGCGGAGCGCGATGCAGACTGAAGGGTTTCGCGGTGCTCTGTTCCCGGCTCACCGGTGAACACACGCATGTCGACAAGGCCGGGAATGAGCAACTTGCCCCGGGCATCCGTAACATCGGTGCCCGTCGGCACGCTGGCCTGGGTTACGGCGTCGCCAATCCACTTGATGACACCGTCTTCGATCAGAACGCCACCTGTCGTGTCGAGACCCCGGGCGGGATCGAAAAGGCGGGCATTGACGATGGCGCGGCGGCCCGAGGGAGCAGGTTTGACCATTACTTCGCCCCCCGCAGTTTGCCGGTGTCGAGATTGCGTGACAGCGCATCCAGCACGGCCATGCGCGCGGCCACGCCCATCTCCACCTGTTCGCGGATGACCGACTGCACGCCATCGGCCACAATCGAGTCGATCTCGATGCCGCGGTTCATCGGCCCTGGATGCATGACCAGCGCGTTTTGCTTGGCCAGTTTGAGCTTTTCCTGGTCGAGGCCGAAGAAGTGATAAAATTCTCGCGCGGACGGAATGAAGCTGCCGTTCATGCGCTCAAGCTGGAGCCGCAGCATCATGATCACGTCGGCACCTTCAAGCCCCTCGCGCATGTCGGTGAAGACTTCTGCGCCAAGGTTCTCAACGCCGGAGGGCAGCAACGTAGTCGGTCCGATCAAGCGCAGCCGCACGTTCATCTTGGACAGAAGCATGATGTTGGAGCGGGCCACGCGGGAATGGGCAATGTCGCCGCAAATGGCCACCGTCAACCCTTCCAGCCGGCCAAGGCGGCGGCGGATGGTCAATGC
>JAWVYF010000210.1:0-5226 GCA_033722845.1 Anderseniella sp.
CCGGAAAACTTTGATGACTATGGCCGCTCACTCGCAGCGGGTGAACGGGTGTCCAATGCGGCGGGGCCGATGTCGATTTGCGACGCCATTGTTACGCCTACGCCGGGCGAGCTGACGTTCGCCGTCAACCAGCCCCGTCTGGCAGGTGGGGTTGCCGTATCTGAAGACGAGGTACGCCGTGCGGTGAGGTTCGCGTTTGAGACGCTGAAGCTTGTGGTGGAGCCGGGTGGTGCTGTGGCGCTCGCCTCCATCCTGTCCGGCAAGATTGACTGCAAGGGCCGAACCGTTGCCGCTACCTTGTCCGGCGGCAATGCAGATGCGGCAGTGATGTCAGATATTCTCGGCTCTGCCTGACTTCGAGGTCAGGCGGCGCCCGGTGCGTCGGGGTCAGCGTTGCTGCCATCTCCTGCCAGCGGAATGCCTTCAGTCCCATCTGCTGGACGGCGGATGACGATGATGCGTTTTTTCTGACCATTGCCGGCCTCTGCGGAGCTGTTCGCACTGGCGGGGTTGCTGCTTGTTGCAGGCGGATTTGCTATTGGTTTTGCCGAAGCTGATACTGTTGTCTGGTTGGCGGCCATCGGGTTGGCCATATTGATGCGGCCAGACATCGGTTCGCTGGCTGAAGCGGTGGGCGCGGCAGGCTGTGCCGGAACGGGCCGCGAATATGACCGGGTGACCTGAATGATGCGGTCCGCCGTGCCTTGTTGTTTTTTGTCAGCGACGAGGTTGGGTTCTGGAGGCAGGTCGTCGTCAGCCTGAGGAGTGGCTGCCTCGGTTGGCTTGGTTGCCGGTGCTTCCGGTGCAACGTCCGCTTCGTCTTCTTCCGATAGCTGGTTGGGCAATGGCGGAACGTCGATATCGGCGAAATTCAGCGTGTCGGACGAGATATCCGGTCCCTTTGCGGGCGCAGGTACAGGCTTGACTTCGGACGATCGGGTGGGTTTTGGGGCCGTGCCGGCACATGTGGTGGCAGAGCCAGTTGTTGATAGCGGCTTGTCGTTGCTTTCGAAGATGTCGTCATCGGACGGCACAAAAGCCGGTGCTGCTTTGATCGGTGCCGGTTTCGGCTGAATGGCCTGTACCTTTGGCTGTTGTGGCGGTGCCTTTTCGGCTGAAACCGGTTTTTCTGGCTCGGGTTGCTTGTCAGGCGCGGCAAGTTGCATTTCGGGTTTCGCCGCAAGGCCTTCGTCGGTGATCACATCAGATGAGCGAAGCCGCCGCACCATCTGGGCAGCGCGCGACAGCTTGCTTGCGAATTCATCATGCTGACTGGCGCAGGCATCAAGCTTGTCGATTTCGGGTCTGATTTTTTCGGCAATGCTGTCTGCCGGTGCCGAAACTGCGTCGCGCAAGTTGCTGGTAATCGTAGCAAGCCGCGCGGCCAGATCGCGGGCGTTCAGGCTGCCGTCTGTCGATGGCGCATCGGAACTGCCGGACAGCCGCTTGAGCTCGTCTTCGGCTTCTTCGACAAGGTGTCCGACGCTGGAGGAGACGCCGGTGGTTGCAGGCATGTCCAGAAGCTGGTCTTCCAGGCGGCGGATGGCGTCGAGCAGCAGCTTGGTGTCAGACCCGCGCTGACGGCGCGCAAATTCGGTCAGGAACCAGCGTCCGCGTGCGGTTTCCATGACCGCTTCTTCGATTTCCTCATAATCGAGACCTGAAACGGTGTCGACTGCGGTATTTTCCGACATACTGCCCCTTGTCACGCCCGAAACGCGCACGTAACGCCCTATCCCGGGATTACTATTAACTGAAATGGTTACCGAAACCTTTCCGTGCGTCACGGGGACCGGTTCAACCTGCTGAAATACAGGCGACAAATGACTTCTCAAGCAGGCATCAGAACGGCCTCTGTCTATGGTTCGCTGTTGCTGATGATCGGCGTCATGCTGCCGTTCATGCCGGTGTGGCTTGCTGCACGCGGATTTTCCATTGCCGATGTTGCCTGGGCACTGGCCCTGCAATCGGTGGTGAGAGTGATTGCCATGCCTGTGGTGACCTATTGGGCTGACAGGCTGGCTGCCAGACGAAGGTTCATTATCGTGCTGTCCGGTATCGCGGCCGTGATGATGTTGATGGCCAACGTGTCAGACAACGTCATGGCCGTTACCGTCTTTGTCGTGTTGTCGGCGTTTGCATGGTCTCCTGTGATGCCAATGCTGGACGCAGTTGCGGTGGAACAGTCCGAAGCCGGGCACTACGACTATGGCCGTGTGCGCATAGCAGGTTCGGTTACGTTCATTGCGGGATCGCTTGGGGCAGGGGCCTTGCTGACGGTCCTGCCTGCCACTGATCTGGGCTGGTTGTTGCTGGCAACGCACATATTGCTGGCGGTGAGTGCATTCGTGTTGCCAAGGCTTGGGGCCACCAAACAGGCGCTGCAAAGGGACATGTCGCTGAAGGCGGCAGGCAAGGTGATGCTTACCGGAAGCTTCATTCTGCTGATATTGGTGGCAGGACTGACCCAGGCAAGCCATGCGGTTTACTACGGCTTTGGATCGCTGCACTGGGAAGCACTTGGCTACAGTGGCGTGACCATAGGCACATTGTGGTCCATCGGGGTGATTGCAGAGATCGTGCTGTTCATCTATGCGCGAAAACCTCTCAACCGGTTTGGCCCAGTTGGCCTGTTGGTGGGAGGTGCTGCCCTGGGCGCAATACGCTGGGCGGTGATGGCATTCGATCCGCCACTGGCCATGACGGCCCTGCTGCAGGTGCTGCATGCGGGCAGCTATGCGCTGACGCATCTGGGCACGATCTACTTCATCCGCCGCAAGCTGGACGAAGACTTTGCCGGTACTGCGCAAGGGCTGTTCGGCGCGATCAGCGGCGGGGTGATCATGACCGGAGCGATCTCGCTGGCGGGTTGGGCTTTTGCGGCGCAGGGCGGCGCGGCGTATGCGTGGATGGCGGCGATGTGCCTCCTCGCGCTTGTGCTGGCGATGGGCCTTAAACGCTCAGCCCCATAGCTCAGGCGGCGGCGGGAACATCAGCGAGCCATCGAAGCGGATGCCAGGCTCGCGGTCCTTCGCCAGCAATAACGGGCCATCAAGATCCACCACTTTGGCCATTTGCGCGATGATATGACCGGGTGCCATGGCAAGCGATGTGGCCAGCATGCAGCCGATCATGATTTCGAAACCGGCATCGCGCGCGGCATTGGCCAGCGCCAGTGCCTCGGTCAGACCGCCGGTCTTGTCGAGCTTGATGTTGATGGCGGTGTCTTTGCCTGACAGCTTGTGCAGGTCTTCCTTGGCGTGGGCGCTCTCGTCGGCGCAGATCAGCACGTCCGTCTTGCCCAAACCGCGAAGGGCCTCGTCGTCACCGGCGGGCAGGGGCTGCTCCACCAGTTCGACGCCGGTCTCCGCACACACCGCAAGGCGGTTGTCCAGCTCGGCCGGCTTCCAGCCCTCGTTGGCATCGATGATGAGACGGGCCTTCGGTGCAGCGGCGCGGATGGCGCGCAGGCGTTCGTCGTCGCCATCGCCTCCCAGCTTGATCTTGAGCAATGGGCGCGCGGCAGACTTGGCCGCAGCCTCAGCCATTTTCTCCGGTGTATCGAGGCTCAGCGTGTAGGCGGTGATGACCGGCTCCGGCTGTTTCGCCAGACCGGCGAGTTGCCAGACAGGCGTGCCAGTGCGCTTGGCTTCAAGATCCCACAGGGCGCAGTCGAGCGCATTGCGGGCAGCGTGAAGCTTGAGCAGCGCTGGCACATCGGCGCGGGTGCAACCTGCCTCGATGGCCGAACGGGCGGCCTCAAGGTCCTGCATCGCGCCGTCGATGGTTTCTTCGTAGCGGGCGTATGGCACGCACTCGCCATGGCCTACCGCGCCATCGCTCTCCAGCGTGACGTGCACCACCTCGGCGGACGTCTTGGAGCCGCGCGAGATGGTGAAGCTGCCGGCGATGGGCCAGCTTTCATGAGCGACGGTGAGCTTGACCGGTGATGCCATCAGGACGGGTAACGCTTCTGGATTTCGTCGACGATGGGCCCCATGCCGGTGCGGATCGGGTCGACGCAAGGCAGCCCGTGTTCGTGCGACATGGTTTCCATGTAGACCTTCGCATCTTCCTCCGACAGCTTCTGCGTGTTGATGCACAAGCCCACACACTGGATGTCCGGGTTGGTCAGCTGACCCTCGGCGATGGTGCGGTCGATGACCTGCTGGATGGTCGGCAGCGGATGCTCGACACCGCGCATCTTTGTGCGGGTCGGCTCGTGACAGACCACGAAACAGTCCGGCTGCGAGCCGTGCAGCAAGCCCAGCGTGACGCCTGCGAATGAGGGGTGGAACAGCGAGCCCTGACCCTCGATGCAGTCCCAGTGGTCGTCGTCGTTGGCGGGCGAAATCCACTCAGCGGCACCGGAGATGAAGTCGGCAATGACGGCGTCGAGCGCGACGCCACGACCGGAGATCAGCACGCCGGTCTGGCCGGTGGCTCGGAAGTCGGAGTTCATGCCGCGCTTGCGCATTTCTTCATCCAGCGCCAGCGCGGTGTACTTCTTGCCGACCGAGCAGTCGGTGCCGACGGCAAGCACGCGCTTGCCGGTGCGCTTGGTGCCTTTGCCGGTGGCGAAGTTCATGTCGGAGAAGCGCACGTCATGCAACTTGGCGCCGTGCTTGGCGGCGGCCTCTGCGATTTCGGGGATGGATGACAGCCGCTTGTGCAGTCCGGTGGCGACGTTCATGCCGGCCTCGATGGCCTTGACGATTTCGGCGACCCAGTGATCGGGCAACACGCCGCCTGCGTTGACCACGCCGACCACCATGGTGCGCGCGCCTTTTGCCACGGCGTCGTCGATGGTCATGTCGGTGAGACCGGTGTCGGCCTGGCAGTTGGGCAGGCGCAACTGGCCGATGCACCAGTCTGGCCGCCAGTCGACAACGCCTACGGCGGTCTTGGCGGCAAGCTGGTCGTGGACGTCACCGAGGAAAAGGAGATAGGGGCGTTCGATTTCCATGTTTTGTACTCACGGAGAAATGACAGGAAGACTGCCATATATAGCCAGCTTCATGTTGCACTGCGCAAGAGGACAGAGTGACGGCTGCGCTGGTGCCAGATTTTTGCGGGTGGGGGAGTGATGCGGTGGGGTTGTTTAAGTTCTCCTCAATGTCACCCTCGGGCTTTGATTTGTTTCCGCAAGCGCGTCCGCGCTTGCGTCCGTTCACGGGCTGGCGCAACGCTTTTCGAGGCTCCCTGTCGCAGCTTCGCTGCTCCTCG
>JAWVYF010000211.1:0-5204 GCA_033722845.1 Anderseniella sp.
ACTCACCCGGACGGCAAACCATTGCGCATTCTGCTGGCCAATGATGACGGCATCAACGCGCCCGGCCTCGAGGTGCTGGAGGCTATTGCGGCTGAACTGTCCGATGATGTGTGGGTGGTGGCGCCTGAACGCGAGCAGTCCGGGGCAGGGCGCTCGATCTCGCTGTCTCACCCGCTTCGCGTGCGCCAGCTTGGCCCTCGCCGCTTTGCGGTGGATGGCACGCCGGCTGATAGCGTGCTGATGGGTGTTCGCCACATCATGCCCGATGAACCGGACCTTGTCCTGTCCGGCGTCAATCGCGGCCAGAACATTGCTGACGATGTAACTTATTCCGGCACTATTGCAGCGGCCATGGAAGGCACAGCGCTTGGCATCAAGTCCATTGCACTTAGCCAGACCTACGGCATTCACGGCTCGGATGTGCCCTGGGAGTGCGGGCGCGAGCATGGCGCACGGGTGGTAAAGGAACTGGCCGGGATCGACCTGCCACCGGATGTGCTGCTCAACGTGAATTTTCCCGACTGCGCGCCTGGCGACGTGACCGGCACCGAGTTTACCCGGCAGGGCAAGCGCGACCAGAACCTCTTGATGCTTGATCAGCGCACAGATGCGCGGGGGCGGGATTATTTCTGGATCGGCTTCAAGCGGCACCAGTCCAACCCGCCGCGTGGCACCGACCTTCACGCCGTCTATAATGGCGTGATCTCTGTAACGCCGCTGCACACCAATCTGACACAGCTTGAAACGCTGATGCATTTGCAGAATACATCCGGATAACAGGATCGCGCAAAGCTCGTTGGCTTTGCGTTTGGCAGAGGCGTTTTGGCGATGGCCGCCACGGACCAGCAGAAAATCGAACTGATCATGAGCCTGCGCGCGAACGGCATTCGCGATACGCGGGTGTTGGAGGCCATCGAAACGGTGCCGCGCGAGCTGTTCGTGCCGGAAGCGTTTCAGGACCTGGCCTATGCAGACCAGGCATTGCCCATCGAATGCGGCCAGACGCTGTCGCAACCGTTCATCGTCGCGTTCATGACTGACCGTCTCAAGGTTGGCGACCGTATGAAGGTGTTGGAGATCGGCACTGGTTCAGGATACCAGACTGCGATCCTCGCCCAGCTTTGCCGCCGGGTCTACACGATGGAGCGGTATCGTACCTTGATGAAGTCTGCCGAGGAGCGTTTCAAGGCACTCAGGCTTGCCAATGTCACCACCATCCTCGGCGATGGCAACAAGGGCTGGCCGCAACAGGCACCGTTCGACCGGATCATTGTGACGGCAGCGGCCAGCAAGTTGCCGCGCAAACTGCTCGAACAGCTTGCCACAGGGGGTATCATGATCGTGCCGGTTGAGGTTTCGCCGGGCAAGCAGGAGATATTGCGGATCACCCGCACCGAGGAAGGGTTTGACCGTGAAAGCCTCTTGCCAGTGCGCTTCGTGCCGCTTGTCGAAGGCATTGCAAAGGGCATGTAGCCCGGCGTTTTCTGCGGTTTGTGAATTAAACCGGGCAGATTTGCGGCAAATGCGAGAGGTATAAACCCCTCCTTAACCTAAACAGTTCACTATCCTCAACAGTCCAGTTTGTTAGTTCGAGTTTGGGGTATGGGTATGAGCTACGTCTCCTTCGGCCAGAAATCGGCCTCCAAGATTTCAAGAATCCTCTCCTTCACTGCTGTTGCCGCTATCCTTGCCGGCTGCTCCGGTTCGGTTGACCGCTTTGCCGACTATCCAAGCATTGCGACCAACTCGGTGTCCAAGAAGGAGACCAAGTCTGCTGCGGTGGACTCGGTTGAAACAACGCCTCTGACCGGTGATCGCGTTGCCACGGCACGTCCGTCCTGGCAGAACGCGCCGTCGCCGAACGCAGGCTACACGCCACCGGCACCGGTTTACCGGCAGGCTCCGCAGCAGCAGGCTTATAACGCACCTGCGCGTCCTGCACCTGTGCAGGCACCGTCCTATGCACCGGCTGCCAACGGAAGCATCACTGTTCAGCCAGGTCAGACCATGTATTCGCTGGCCCGCGCTAACGGTCTGACTGTGAGCCAGCTTGCACGTGCCAACAACATTTCTGCGCCGTACACGCTTGCTGTGGGTCAGCGTCTGACCGTTCCGGGCAAGGCGCAACCGGTGTCGCCGCAGCCAACCGTCCAGACGGCAGCTGCACCAGTTCCGTCGGGTCCGAACATCGCAAGCCAGCAGACCTCCGGTTCGCATGTCGTCAAGCCGGGCGAGACGCTGTATTCGCTGGGTCGCGCCTACAACAAGCACCCGCATGACATTGCGCGTGCAAATGGCCTGTCCAACAGTACGCAGCTGTCAGTTGGCCAGCGCATCACCATTCCTGGTGCAGGCTCTTCGTCACCGATTGCCAACTCTGCGCCGTCGCGTCTGCCGCAGCAGAACCTGGCCGCTCAGCGCCAGCCTGCCGTCAGCCAGCCGGCTCAGCCGCAGCAGCAAGCCGCAGCACCTGCACCGCAGCCGGTTCAGAAAATGCAGCAGACTGCAGAAATCGAGCAGGGCAACAACAACGGTCCGTTCCGCTGGCCGGTGCGTGGCCGGGTGATTTCCAAGTTTGGCTCCAAGCCGAACAACACCAAGAACGAAGGCATCAACATCGCGGTGCCTGAAGGCACTGCCGTGCGCGCTGCCGAGGCTGGTGTGGTCGCCTATGCCGGCAACGAGTTGAAGGGTTATGGCAACCTCGTGCTCATCCGCCACCAGAATGGTTGGGTGACGGCTTATGCCCACAACAAGGAACTCAATGTGAAGCGTGGGGATGCGGTTCGCCGTGGTGACGTGATCGCCAAGGCTGGCAAGACCGGCTCGGTCACCACCCCGCAGGTGCACTTCGAAGTTCGCCAGGGTGCAACCCCGGTCGATCCGATGAAGTACCTGACTTCGCAGACTGCCTCAAACTGACCTGTCACTCCTGACCGGACAACAAGACTGGATCGGCCCGGCCTCCCTTCGTGGGTGGCCGGGCTTTTTGCATGTTGGTGGTTGCAAATGCCGGAATTTGGCAGACTATGGCGCGTCTTTCGACTCACATAAACGCATTCCAGGAAGGAAATCCCAGCATGATTGAAGTTTGGGGCAGACGCTCGTCGATCAACGTTCAGAAGGTTCTTCTGGCGCTTGAAGAGTGCGGGCAGCCGTTTGAACGCCACGCAGTGGGCGGCCAGTTCGGCGGCACGGATGACAAGGCGTTCCAGAAAATGAATCCGAACGCACTTGTGCCGGTCATGAAGGACGGCACCATCACATTGTTCGAATCCAATGCCATCATGCGCTATCTCGCCCGCAAATACGGCAAGGACACCATTCGTCCACGCGGCCAGAAGGCATGGGCGCTGGCTGACCAGTGGACTGATTGGACCGCAACCACCCTTACGCCGCAAATGTTCACAGTCCTGGTCAAGCAGGTACGTTGTGCGCCTGAGGATGCCGATCCGGCCGCGGTCAAGGTGGCTGCGAAGAACCTGGAAGGACTGTTCAAGATTGCCAATCGTGCCATTGGCCGCAAGCCTTGGATGACCGGCCGCCACTTCAACTATGCCGATATCGCCATGGGAGCATTCTACTGGCGCTACAAGAAGTTCGACATCAAGCACGCCAAGACGCCAAACCTGGACCGCTGGATGGATCAGCTGACCGAGCGCCCGGCTTTCCAGAAGTGGGGCATGGTTGAGGTCGGCAACAACATGGAAGAGTGGGCCGCCAACGAAAAGAAGTATGGCTGACAAGCACTTCACCGGGTTCGGTCTTGAGAGTCCGGGCAGCCTTGCGCTGTCTGGGCTTTTTCTTTGAAGATTAGGCAAAACCAAACCATTAAAAAATCTGTTTATGTTTTTCCTAAGCGGTGCTTTGCCGTATGACCTGCCATCAGTGAAGATCAGTTGCTTCGGGAGAGTGATATGGCAGTTGAACGTGTCAACACACTGGTTGTAGGGGCGGGGCAGGCTGGTATCGCGGCAAGCGAGCACCTGTCAGCCAATGGTGTGCCGCATCTGGTGGTCGAGCGCAGCCGCATTGCCGAGCGCTGGCGCAGTGAGCGTTGGGATTCATTGGTGCAGAACGGCCCTGTGTGGCACGACCGTTTTCCCAACATGGAGTTTGCAGGCTTTGCCCCGGACGAGTTTGCCGGCAAGGGCGCCGTTGCAGATTATTTCGTGGACTATGCCAACAAGATAAATGCGCCGGTCCGTTGTGGCGTTGAGGTCAAAGCCGCCACGCGCAAGCCGGACGGCGGGTTTGTTGTCGAAACGTCAGCCGGTACGATTGAGGCGGATAACCTGATTGCGGCGACAGGCCCGTTCCAGAAGCCCCTCATTCCCACCGCTGTGCCGGATGATGCAGGTGTCACGCAGCTTCATTCATCTCAGTACCGCAATCCTGATCAGTTGCCAGAAGGTGCCGTGCTTGTGGTTGGTGCCGGATCATCCGGCGCGCAGATTGCCGATGAATTGGCGCGGGCAGGGCGCAAGGTCTACCTCTCCGTCGGGCCGCATGACCGTCCGCCGCGCCGCTATCGCGGAAAGGATTTTGTCTGGTGGCTTGGTGTGCTGGGCAAGTGGGACATGAAAACCCCCGATCCGTCGATGGAACACGTGACGATTGCCGTTAGCGGGGCCTATGGCGGGCACACCATGGACTTCCGGCGGCTGACGGCACAGGGCGTGACGCTGCTGGGCCGCGCGGGCGCTTATGCTGAGGGAAAGCTGGCGATCAACGACGACCTTGAGCGCAATTTCACGGCGGGCGATGGCTATTACCTTGCGGTGCTGGAGGAGGCAGATGCCTATGCCGCACGTGAGGGGCTGGATTTGCCGGAAGAGCCCGAAGCGAAGGTTCTGGGGCCTGTACCGGAGTGCGTCACCAACCCTGTCTTGTCGCTGGACCTGAAGCAGGAGGGCATCACTTCGATTATCTGGGCCACAGGATTTGTGATGGATTTCAGTTGGCTGAAAGCGGGGAATTTCGACGAGAAGGGGAGACCGGAGCATACAAACGGCGTATCGCCTGTGCCGGGGCTGTATTTTCTCGGCCTGCCGTGGCTGACCTGCAGGGCATCATCATTCATCTGGGGCGTATGGCGCGATGCACGCGACGTGGCGGCTCACAGTGCCGGGCGCCAAAAGACCGCCTGATCTGCATCCGTTATCCGGCGGACAGCGGCTGGCCCAGCCGTCCGGCCAGGTCCT
>JAWVYF010000212.1:0-5172 GCA_033722845.1 Anderseniella sp.
ACAGGTTGAGCAGGATGTAGGTCGCGGCAAAGATCAACGCGCACGCCTGCACCACCGGAATGTCGCGCGTGCTCACCGCGTCAACCATCAGCTGCCCGGCACCGGGATAGGTGAACACCACCTCGACCACCACAACGCCCACAACGAGATAGGCCAGGTTGAAGGCGATCACGTTGACGATCGGAGCCCAGGCGTTGGGCAGCGCGTGCTTGAGGATGACCTTGGCAGCTGACACACCCTTCAGGCGCGCCATTTCGATGTAAGGGCTGGCCAGCAGGTTGATGATGGCGGCCCGCGTCATGCGCATCATGTGGGCGACGATGACAAGCGTCAGGGTCATCGCCGGCAGGACGCACTTCTCGACGCGCTCCCAGAACGGGGTGTCCGCCGTTACATTGGCGAGCGAGGGAAAGCCGAAGAAGATTTGCGAGAACAGCAAGATCAGAATGTAGGCGACGAAGAACTCGGGAAACGAGATCGTCGTCAGCGTGGTGGCGTTGATGACACGGTCATACAGCGAGTTGCGGTACAACGCGGCGGTAATGCCGAGCGCCAGCGCCAGCGGAACGGCGATGATGGCGGTCATGGATGCCAGGAACAGCGTGTTCCACATGCGCGGCGCGATGAGCTCCATCACTTCGCGCTCGCGGCCCGCACTGCGGCCCGAGAACGACGTGCCGAAGTCACCCTGGAGGACGCCGGCCACCCACTGGATGTAACGGGTGACGGCCGGCTCATTGAGGCCAAGCTCGTTGCGGAAGGCGGCAACCGTTTCAGGCGTGGCTGCCTGACCGAGCACCGCCGTGGCGAAGTCGCCGGGCAAAAACTGGAGCGATGAGAAGATGATGATCGAGACGACGAACAGGGTCAGCAGGCCAAGGGCCAGACGCTCCAGCACGGTTCTCAAAATCGGATGCATTCGATGCCCACCCTCAACGCACTCTCTGCAGGAGTTGGTTCTCCTGCCTGTTCAACTCATGCGCGCTGACCAAAGCCTTGCAAAAATCGCTGCCGCTGACCAGACCAAAAAACGGCGGACCACCACGAAATTGCGGCAATCCGCCATCTGAGAGCGTCAGGCCATCCACCAGCGGCGATACATGTAACCGCCATCGTGGTCATAGTTGGAGTTCAGGTCACCGTGCGCCACGTCCTTCGAATGGGCGGTGACGAAGTCGTTGAACATCAGCACGATGATGCCGCCATCGTCGTGCAGGATGTTCTGCATCTCGGTATACATCTCACCGCGCTTGGCGTCGTCCTTCTCGCCGCGCGCCGCCTTGAGCAGTTCGTTGAAACGTTCGTTGTTCCAGAACGTGTCATTCCATGCCGCGCCTGCCTCATAGGCCGTGGTGAACATCCAGTCAGCCGTTGGCCGGCCACCCCAGTAGGAGAAGCACCACGGCTTCTTCATCCAGACGTTGGACCAGTATCCGTCCGATGCCTCACGGATGACATTGATGTCGATGCCAGTCTGTTTGGCGTGCTCGGAAATCAGCACTGCCGCATCGACGGCACCGGCGAATGCTGCGTCAGAAGCTGACAGGTCCACCTTGAGACTGTCCATGCCAGCCTTCTTGAGGTGGAACTTCACCTTTTCCGGATCGTACTGGTGCTTCGGCTCAGGGTTGATGGCGTACTTGATGGACGGGGCCAGCGGGTTGTCATTGCCTGCCGTGCCGTAGCCAAGCAGCACCTTGTTGACCAGTTCGTCGCGCTTGAAGGCATGCTTGATCGCCAGACGCACATCCTTGTTGTCAAACGGCGCCATGGTGACATTCATCGGCGCCACATAGTGACCGAAGCCCGTCACCTGATCGATCTCGAGCTTCGGATTTCGTTTCAGCAGAGCCAGCGTCTTGAGGTCAGGCCGGTCGATGAAGTGGACGTCTCCTGCAGTCAGCGCATTCTGCCGGGCGACCACGTCGAGGATCGTCAGCATCTCGACCGAGTCGAACCATGCTTCACCATGGTAATTCTCGTTGCGGGTTGCGGCATAGCGCACGCCCGGTTCAAAAACTTCCTGCTTGAACGGACCGGTGCCAATGCCTGCCTGCGGATCCACCTTGCCGTCACTGGCCGGCATGATGGGCAGGTGATAGTCCGACACCACATAGGGAAAGTCCGCCGAACCGGCATTCAGTTCGAACACCACCTTGTCCTTGCCGTCAGTCTTGATGTCCTTGATGATGTTCAGGATCGACTTGGCGGCAGATTTCGTATCCTCGCCGCGGTGATGATTGATCGAGGCCACCACATCGTCCGAATCGAGGCTCTTGCCGTTGTGGAACTCAACGCCCTTGCGCAGGTTGAAGGTCCACACATCCGATGCATCTGACGAGTCCCAGCTTTCAGCCAGACCGGGTGCGGTGCCGTTCTTCGTGTCGATTTCGACAAGATAGTCGAACGTGATGTTGCCAATGTCAGACACCATCGAGTTTTCCCAGGTTGCGGGGTCCATCGTATCGGTGGTGCCGCCATGGCCGAGACCCGCCTTGAATGCGCCGCCCTTTTTCGGGGTTGCCCGCGCGGTTGCGTTGAACAGGTTTTCGCCAGCCGCTGCCGTCAGGCCGGCCGCCATTGAAAGTTGCACAAAGTCACGGCGGCTCATCTTGCCGGACGAGACCAGCTGTTTCATTTTTTCGAGTTTCATTGGAATCCTCCCGTATGACAGCAAACAGTCGGGAGTTATTTGGCGATCAATGTCAGGAGCGTGTCAAGGCGATCAGCCTCTGATGCGGGTTTGTCCCACCTGATGCGGTGAATGCGCGGAAACCGCATGGCGATGCCGGACTTGTGTCTTGTGGACGGCTGGATGGCATCAAACGCCACTTCCAGAACCAGTTCAGGCTTGACCGCGCGCACCGGGCCAAAGCGCTCGGTTGTGTTCTGCCGAACGAACTTGTCGAGCTTCTTCAGCTCCGCATCGGAAAACCCCGAATAGGCCTTGCCGACCGGCACCAGCTCGTCCTTGCCGTCATCACCTGTACGCCAGGCGCCGAACGTGTAGTCGGAATAGAACGAAGAGCGCTTGCCGGAGCCACGCTGGGCATACATCATCACGCAGTCAGCCGTGAGGGCTGCGCGCTTCCACTTGAACCAGTGTCCCTTTGGCCGGCCCGCCAGATAGGCGGACGCGGCTCGCTTGAGCATGAGGCCCTCGATATTGGCATCGCGTGCGCCCTCACGCAGGCCGGCGAGCTCTTCCATTGAGGCGAATGGCACAAGCTCACTGAGCGATGCACGCGGCCAGCTTGCCTCGTCCAGCAAGCGTTCCAGCCTTGACCGGCGGCCATGGAAATCCAGCTCGCGAATATCGTCAGCCTGGTCGAACAGCAGATCATAAAAGCGGATGTGAGCAGGGTGCTTCTTCAGCATGGAGCCGGTGACCGTCTTGCGGTTGAGCCGCTGCTGCAGATCGTTGAAAGGGGCAACCTCGCCCTCGCGCACCACCAGAAGCTCGCCATCCGCAACGCCATGAAACCCCATGAAGCCATCGGTGATATCAGGAAAGGCGGGCGAAATGTCATCGCCGGTGCGCGAGTAGAGCCGCAGATCGGTTCCGTTGCCGGCCAGCTGGATGCGAATGCCGTCCCACTTCCATTCTGCCACCCATTCCGCCGGTGAGATCTGCGCCTCGTCACCGTCTTCCAGCGGGTGCGCCAGCATCACCGGGCGGAACACCGGCAAATCGCCCATGTCGGGCTTGTCACGCTTGCCTTCCAGCCAGTCGAACAGCTCTGCATAGGGCATCTCCAACCCGTGCCAGACTTCCTCGATGTCGGCGATGTCCTTGCCGAAGCCTTCGGCCAGCGCCACCTTGGCGAGGCGAGCAGAGACCCCGATGCGCAGCGCGCCAGTGACCAGCTTGAGCAGCGCCCAGCGGCCATTGGCGTCCAGCATGTCTAGCCATGCGGCCAGTTGCGGACCTGCCTCTGTCCGCTTCATTGTGGACAGGCGCTGGTAGATTTCCGCAAGTGATGGCGGTGCAGCCTGAACATCAGTATCGGGCCACAGCAGCGACACCGTCTCCGCCGTATCGCCCACATAGTCGCGTGACAGCTTGAACAGGACGGGATCGACATGCGGCTCCAGCATTTCCGCCACCAGCCGCCTGAACGGCAAGCGCAGATTGAGACCATCTGTCATGGCGGCCAGCGCAATGCCCCGGTCCGGGTCAGGCGTTGTCCGGAAGAAAGCAACCAGCAGGTCGAGCTTGGCATTGCGCGACGAGGTGTAGGCCAGCCGGTTCATCAGTTCTGCGAAGGCCTGCATGGTCACTCGCCCTCGTCTTCAAAGCCGACCAGCGCCAGCGCCCGGCCCTTCAGGCCCATCAGCGAGATCTGATGAAGCAGCGCGTCCTCGCGGCCATGAGTAACCCAGATTTCGCCAGCTTCCACGTCGCGGATGGTCTGGATCAACTCTGGCCAGTCGGCGTGATCCGACACGATCAGCGGCAGCTCGACACCGCGTTGCCGGGCCCGGCCGCGCACCCGCATCCAGCCGGAGGCAAATGCGGTGAGCGGATCCGCCATGCGGCGCGACCAGCGGTCTGCCAGGGCTGATGGCGGGCACATGACCAGCTCGCCCTTGAGCGTCTGCTTGTCTTCCCCCGCGACCGGCCGCAGATCACCCAGCGCAATGCCTTGTGCCTGATAGTAGTCGCACAGGCCCTGCAGCGCGCCATTCAGCCAGATCGGCCGGTCATACCCGGCCTGGCGAATCAACGAAATCATGCGCTGGCACTTGCCCAGTCCGTACGTGCCAAGAAGGTGGGTGCGCTCTGGCGTGGCGGCCAGCGACGCCACCAGCCGGCGAGCCTCGATGCCTGCGTCCTCGTGCCGGAACACCGGCAGGCCGAAGGTCGCCTCGGTTATGAACAGGTCGCACTTGACCACTTCGAACGGCGCGCAGGTCGGATCGCCTGCCCGCTTGTAGTCGCCCGACACCACGGCCCGGTAGCCCTTCCAGTCGAGAATGACTTGCGCTGCGCCCAGAATGTGTCCGGCTGGCGCCACCGACACGTCCACGCCATTGATGGTCACGATCTCGCCCGGCTCAACGGCTTGCAGCGAGCCGCCAGCACGCTCGCCATAGCGCACCTGCATGATCGACAAGGTTTCAGGGGTAGCCAGCACATGGGCATTGCCGGGCCGGGCATGATCGGCATGG
>JAWVYF010000213.1:0-5170 GCA_033722845.1 Anderseniella sp.
CCCGCTCGACTTCAAGACCTTCCTGTCGTCAGAGGAAGCGCGCCGTGAAGGCCTGACGCGGTTTCTGAAAATCCGCGACGAGGTGGGCCCGGTAACGCCGGGGCGCGGCCACAAGGCGGCTGCCAGCTGGCACGCGCAAGGCAAGCTCGCCGGTGTCATCACCCAGAACATTGACGGCCTGCACCAGGCCGCCGGCGTGCCGGTGTCGAAAGTGGTCGAGCTGCACGGCAACGGCACCTATGCGCATTGCCTGTCGTGCGGCACCCGGCATGAGCTGGACTGGATTGCGGAACAGCTGGAGGCGCACCCCGGCGCGCCGTCGTGCACGGCCTGTGGCGGTATCGTCAAGACAGCCACCATCTCGTTTGGCCAGCCGATGCCGGAAGACGAGATGCGCCGCGCCGAACGCCTCACGCGCGAGTGCGACCTGTTCCTGGCGGTGGGGTCTTCGCTGGTGGTGGAACCGGCTGCAAGCTTTCCGGTATTTGCCGCGAGGCTTGGCATTCCGCTGGTGATCATCAATCGCGATCCAACCCCGGCAGACGGCCTCGCCGACCTGGTCCTGAGGGATGATATCGGCACCGTTCTGGAGCCATATACAGCCGGTTGATTCGGCCCTTGATGGTCGTGTATGGCCCGTTTTTATGCCAGAAAGCCTGTCTCTGCGCGCAATACGTGCAAGTCGTGCTTGCTGCAACTTTTTGCAACCGGGAGCCATCATTGCGCGGAATCCGGTGCTTTTACATACAGATTTCAGATGCTTAATCGGCCCTGATTCGGGTTCGCAGCACACAGACTAACCTGACGCCAAGACAACGCTTGTGAATATCGCCAAGTTTCGTCTTCGCGCATCTGTACAAACCAAACGGTGTTGACCATCATCCTGACCAAAGGGTGTCGTGACGCGTATCGGTTGCGTAGAGGTGAGGAGCGATTGAGATGGCTGGTAATGGCGGACCAGTTGGCGAAGGGGACAACGGCAAGCCAGACGCAAACGCTGACGGGCAGCAAACCCGCACTGCGTCGTTGTCGGAACTCGAATCCAACGTTGAAATCTTCGAGGTCTCCGGCTTCGTGAAGTGGTTTGACGTTGCCCGCGGCTACGGCTTCATTATTCCCGATAATGGCATCGCAGACGTGCTGCTGCACCTGAGCTGCCTCAAGCGCGATGGCTTTGACGCGCCGCTGGAAGGCACCCGCGTGGTGTGTGAGGCGGTGCAGCGCCAGAAGGGCATCCAGTGCCTTCGCGTACTGTCGGTCGACACCTCGACCGCCATCCACCCTGTCGAGCGCCCGTCGCGCACGCATCAGCAGGTCGAGGCAGCTGCCGACTGGACCCGGGTCAAGGTGAAGTGGTTCAACCGTACCCGTGGGTTCGGCTTTGCCAGCGAAGGCGAGGGCGCGCCGGACATCTTCATCCACATGGAGGTGCTGCGCAAAACCGCCATCGGTGAAATCGAGCCGGACCAGTGGCTGTGGGTGCGATATGGGGACGGGCCGAAGGGCAAGATGGCCGCTGAAGTGCGCCTGAGCCTCGATGACGACCGGCTTCCGGGGACCAATTGATCCAGCGTCGCTGGCTGCTCACCTGCATTGCGTCTGCTTGCCTGGCTGCAAGTCTTGCCCTGCCGGGACTGGCGGACGAGCCGCCTGCCATTGAGCGGCTGCCGGCCGAACCGCTGGTCATTGAAACGGGTTCCGGCAAGTCCATTACCTTCAATACCGAGATCGCCGATACCGATGCCGAGCGTGCACGCGGCATGATGTTTCGCCAGGACATGGCCGAAAGCGAGGCCATGCTGTTCATCTGGCCGGCCCCGCACGAGGCGGCCATGTGGATGCGCAACACCTACATCGCGCTCGACATGCTGTTCATCGCAACAGATGGCGAAGTGGTGCACATTCACCGTAATGCCGTGCCGCACTCGCTTGACGTGATTTCGGCAAACCGCGACGTGCTGGCGGTGCTTGAAATCAAGGGCGGTGCAGCCGCCCGATTGGGGTTGTCTGCCGGTGACCGGGTGAAGCACCGGTTTTTTGGCCAGCCGTGACATTCGGGCAGGCGTGGCGCGCAGTTTTGGGGTTGCAGGCGCGGTCTCAAATGGATAGTGGTTTGGGCGCCGATCACTGAACGGCGGCAGGTCACGGAGCGTAGCGCAGCCTGGTAGCGCATCTGGTTTGGGACCAGAGGGTCGGGAGTTCGAATCTCTCCGCTCCGACCACCGCCTTCGGCGCTTTCGAGGAGCGGACGACCATGCCAGCGCGAATTTACAAACCAACCCGTACAGCCATGCAGTCCGGCAAGGCCAAGACCAGGGCCTGGGTGCTGGAGTTCGAACCGGAAACCCCGCGCGAAGCCGACCCGCTGATGGGCTGGACGTCATCGTCTGACATGAAGCAGCAGGTGAAGCTGACTTTCGACAGCCGCGAGGAAGCCGAGGGTTACGCCAGGCGCAAGGGCATTGCCTACAAGGTTTTCGAACCCAAGCAGGCGGCGCCGAAGTCCAAGTCCTACTCGGACAATTTCCGCTGGGGCCGCGAGACCAACTGGACACATTGAGGTTGCGGGATCACGCGTCTCGCGGCTACATGATGGCCGCCCGGCACAGAAGAACCGGTACCCGGGGCCCCGTAGCTCAGCTGGATAGAGCACTCGCCTTCTAAGCGAATGGTCGCAGGTTCGAATCCTGCCGGGGTCACCACCCTCTCATCGTTTTCAAACAGGCATTCGGCAGTGTCCGGGACTGTCCCGACATTTCACGGGCTTGCGGCGTTGGTGCCGCTGACGGTCTGGCAGAGAGACGGCACTGCGGGCGTTTGTGAGCGCCAATTTGGCCGCCAGTCCCTGTTGGCTCCTTTGACGTCCAGAAGGTTGGGGGCCGGCCAGGGGGCGAGCAAGATTGCCCAGTCAGCGTGCAGAGCAGATGTTGTCAGGCATGCCAAGCAGCCGGCGCTGCTCCTGCCAGCAAAGGTCAGAAGCACCAGCTTGGCGTCCGGATGAAGTCATTGCCCCTCGACCTGGCATGCATACTCTTCCGCATCGAACCAGCCGAGAGATGCCTTGACCTTCAGATCGTCGTCCAACTCCCATTCTTCCCAACCGCGAACTCTCAGCTCTCGGCCTGTTCCGGCATGATGACCGGTAAACGTCCAGACGTAGACAGCATGCGAACCGGCACACCGGATGTCGTTGCAGGTCAGTGAGAGATCGGGAACATCCTTGTAGAAGCCGGCAGCCATTTCCTGGATTCCTGAGCGACCCGTCCACGGGTCTCCACGATTGATGATGATCTGGCCGTTCTCTGCGTAAAACGACGCGACTGCTTCGGGTGACTTGGAGTTCCAGGCGGCGGTGTAAGCATGCGCCATTTCCTCGACGGCGCTAGGTTCAATGGGCACGGTGAACACTCCTCTGGCGTTGATTGGTTTGGGTGCTTCGGAAAAACACTAGCTGCACTGGACGGTCAGTGCCAAGACGTTGTCCCTTGCCGGCTCAAGAACTGACGCGGCTGGTATCGGCCAGGAACGATGTGATGACGGATGGCATTGTCTTCAGATCCAATCGATTCCGCAGGGTGCGGTGACCAGAATTTACGTTTTTGATAGGCTTGGGCGGGAGTTCCGCAGAAGGACTGATTGCATCTGAAGTCGCCGCAGGAAGATCGGGCCAATAATCTGTGGTCACATCTATCTGGCCTTCGGCTGCAGGCACGAACAGGAGGCAGAAGCCCGATGCAGGAAGTGCGAGCCGTTGTATATGGCGTTGGTGCAATGGGGTCGATCGTTACCCGGCTGTTGCTCGAAAAAGGGGTGAAGATTGTCGGCGCGGTCGGCCGTAGCCCGGAAAAGGTCGGCAAGGATCTCGGCGAAGTTGCCGGTCTTGACCGCCATATCGGCGTCGAGGTGGTGGCTGACCACAACAAGGCATTCGAAGGCGGGGCCGATATCGCGATTGTATGCGTCAGCAGTTATCTGAAGGCGATGCATGATCATTTTGCGATCTGCCTTGAGCATGGCGCCAACGTCGTCACGATCGAGGAAGAGACGGTTTATCCCTGGTCGACTTCACCTGAACTCGCCAACGAGCTGGACCATCTTGCAAAGGCCAACGGCGTAACGTTGGCCGCCTCAGGTGCTCAGGATGTGTTCTGGCTATACCTCGTCAGCACACTGCTTGGCGCTGCTCACAAGGTTGACGAGGTCAGTGGGCGTTGCATGTGGAATGTTGACGATTACGGACCGGAAGTCGCATCCCATCTGCGCATAGGCGATCAGGTGGAAGACTTCGAGCGTCATGTCAGGGAATTTGGCTGGCCAGAGTTTGTGGCCCGTCAAACGCTGGAGGCACTGGTGTCAGAACTCGGCCTGTCGATCAGTGCAATCGATTCAAGCGTGGAGCCGGTTTCCTCCCAAAAGCCGATATTCTGCAGAAGCCTTGATCGCACGATACCTCCCGGGCACCTGATCGGTACGGTCGACACGACCAAAGTCAGAACCGCCGAAGGTCCTTGCTTTTCGTTTTCCATGGAGGGCCGAGTGTATACGGTAGATCAAACCGACATGAACGAATGGCATGTAACGGGAGAGCCCAATCTGCATCTGCGGAATGATCGCGCCTCATACCGCTTCACGACCTGCACTTCAGTTGTGAACAGAATCCCCGACGTCATAAACGCTGCGCCGGGCCTGGTAAGTCTCGATCAGCTAGGCAAGCCGAATTATCGGCACCAGATCCAAAAACTGAAGAGCGACCTGGTGTCCGCTTGGGGGCAGGGGTGGACATACGTCATTGGAAGAGCATGTCCGCTCCGGCCCAAAGCTGCCGTTCAGACTGCTGGTTCCTACAGGCCGCTACGCGGACCAAGTTGCGTTGGCCTGAAACCGACGGATGTCTGCTTCTGACCCTGTTCGGGCATCGCTATGCCACGCGTCCGTGATTGCACTTCACCCGAGTCCGTTGACGCAAATCAACATGCCAATAGAGTCACCATGGCACTAGATGCTTCATTGTTCATCGTGAGAAGGCCGTCGTGAAGGCTTATTGGGCAGAGCCAGCATCTGAACTGTTCAAGGAGCTGCAGACTTCGCCTGATGGCTTGAGCCAGGCGGAAACAAGCAGGCGGTTGGCGCAGTACGGCCCCAATGTCTTGCGAAGCCATCCGCCAGCCAA
>JAWVYF010000214.1:0-5119 GCA_033722845.1 Anderseniella sp.
ACACGCCATCAATCACCTGGTCAGCCGCATTCATCCAGTGCAGTGCGGCATTGGAAAACACAGCGTCAAACTCTTCGTCGAAGCCGAGCGCCTGGCCATCGGCCTCTTCCACATCGAGGCCGAGCTTGCGGGCGGCAGCCAGCAGGTCGTCGCTCTTGTCGACACCCTTTACGACCGCGCCCGCCTCAACGAGCTTGACCGTCAAGGCACCATCACCGCAGCCAAGGTCGAGAATGCGCTCGCCCTTGCGCGGTTCAAGCCATTCCACCACCGCCCCGGCAAGATCGGCCACGAAGCGGGCATGGGTGGAGTAGCTGTCGGCAGACCAGCTTTGCCTGGCCTGCGGTGCAGTGTCTGGCGCCATGGTCACTGGTTCGAGGTGCCTTCGCTGGCCGGTTGCTGTTCCTGCGCGGGCTGTTCTTCCTGCACGGGCTGCTCTTCCTGGGCAGGCTGCTCTTCCTGGGCAGGCTGTTCTTCCTGAGCGGGCTGTTCTTCCTGAGCCGAGGCGTCCGAGCCTGCATTCTCTGTCTTCTTGTCGTCCGACTTGTTGCTGCCCAGCACAAACTGGGACACAAGGCCGAAGATATCGATCGGATCCTGCGTGAACAGGATCTCGCCACCAGGCTCAATGAACGTGTCGCTGCCACCGGGGTCCAGCTGCACGAAGTTGCCGCCGAGCAGGCTCTCTGATGCGATCTTGGCGGTCGAGTCTTCCGGCAGCTTCACGGTTGTATCGACATCCATGACGATGGTTGCACGGTACGTGTCGCGGTCCAGTGTCTGACCCGTGACAGAGCCAATCTTGATGCCCGCCATGCGCACATCGGTGCCAACGGAGATGCCTTTGACCGAGCCGAACGAGGCGGACACCTGATAGCCCGAGGCCGGCCCGCCAACGCCGCCAACGGTGTACATGAACATGAAGAAGCCGGCCGCAATGGCAATGACGATTGCACCAACGGCGGTTTCGACCATCGAGTTGTTCATCTTCCCACGCGCTCCCAGAAATCGTTCAACCGGGCGAATGCAGCCCCAGGCCGGTCAGGCCTGCCTTGGCCGCAGGCACCCGCGGCCGCCCTATTCAGGCTGCCAGGCTTCATAGTCGGGCTTGCCCGCCTGCTTTGGCGTTGCGCCGAGAAGGCTGCCCTGCGGGCGATATGCCTTGGCCGAACCGGTGAGGTTCGGGTGATGCGGCTTCTGCCACTCGCGCGGCGTATACTCCACCTCGCTGGGCGGCGTATCCGTGCGATGGTGCATCCAGCCATGCCATCCCGGCGGTATCATCGAGGCTTCTGCATAGTTGGCGTAGATCACCCAGCGCCGCTCGGGGATAGAGTCTGGCAGCTTCGACGGGGCACGGTAATACGTGTTGCCCATGCTGTCTTCGCCCACCCGCTCGCCGTGGCGCGCAGTATACCAGCGCGTGCCGAGCGTCGTGCCGTTCCACCAGGTAAATATTTGCAGGATAAACTTGATCATCGAGAGCCATGCCGGGCCCGCAACCGGGCCTCGAATAGGATTGGTTTTCCGGCAACCCTTATGGCCCAACCGCCCGTGTGAAGTCCAGTGCGAAAGCCTTGGCCTTGCACACTCGCCTGCCGCAACGCTACAAGGCAGGTGCAACCCTGCGTGAAACATCAGGACCACAGCGGCACGACATGACATCAGCTTCACTGCCCATCAAGCTGGCCCTGTCCGGGGTGACCAAGCGATTCGGCCGGACAACCGTTCTGCATGACGTGACAATCAACATTCCCACTGGTGCCAAGACGGTACTGATCGGCCCGGCCGCCTCGGGCAAGACCGTGCTGATGAAATGCGTGGCCGGCATCTATCCGCCCGATGGCGGCAGCATCTCGCTGGATGGCAAGCCGCTGACCGGCATCACCACGGCAGAGCGAAACGAGCGGCTGCACTCCACCGGTGTGCTGTTTCAGCAAGGGGGGCTCTTCGACAGCCTCAAGGTCTGGGAGAATATCTGCTTCAGGCTGATCAACAACGAAGGCATGAGCCGGCGCGAGGCGCGGGAACTGGCCATCGAGAAGCTGGCACGGGTCAATCTGCCTGCCTCTACCGCTGACCTGTTGCCGTCGGAGCTGTCAGGCGGCATGCAAAAGCGCGTCGGCCTGGCGCGGGTGTTTGCCGGTTCGCCGTCGCTGATGCTGCTGGACGAACCCACCGCCGGGCTCGACCCGATCACCACCAAGGCGATCTACCGGGTGCTCGACCGCGATATCGCGGATACCCACGCGACCGTGTTCGCCATCACCTCCGACATGGACTCTGCCCGCCACCAGTACGACCACATGATCATGCTCAACGAAGGCCGTGTGGTTTGGCAGGGCCGGACGCAGGATATCGACGCGTCCGGCAACCCTTATGTGCTGCAGCTGGTCAATGGCCGTGCGGAAGGCCCGATCAAGATGCGGCTCAAGGCGCGCGCATAGGCCAGCGCATCAGAACGCCGGGATCGACCCCAGCACCTTCACACCGTCCGACACATCCACGTCCACCACCACGATCTCGCCGGACGAGGCATACTTGCCCGTGAGGCCGGAGATGTTGACCTGATGCGTCACCAGCACCAGCGCTGCACCGGGCTGACGCGCACTCAGCCATTGCGCCAATTCGGCCGTCTGGCGCTCGCGCACCTCACCGCCACGGCGGAAGAACGAGTTCAGTGGCGGCAGTACTGCCGGCTCACCAATGTTCAGCAGCCGCGCCGTCTCCTGGCAGCGGCACCAGGCGCTGGTCATCACCTGTGCAGCCTCGATGCCAGCCTTGCGGAACGCATCGCCTGTGCGCCGGGCCTGGTTGCGGCCCACATCATTGAGATTTCGCTGGGTCGAGCAGTCATTGACATCAAAGTTGGCCGGATCACCCGTCCCCGGTGCCAGTGCATGGCGCATCATGGCAAACGCCCTGCCCTGCTTGACCGCGCTCCACAAGGCAGCCGTGTTGTCCTGCGCGTGCGCAGGCAACGCCGTCATCGCCATCAGCACGGCAATGCACATCGCTGCCATCATCTTCAAAGCTGTTGATCCCGTCATGTCTCGCGCTCACTCCAATGCTAACAACCCAAACCCATTGTGGCGCGCGAAAGCGTGATTTGCATCTTACAGGTCCGCAATGAACACTGATGCCCATGACCGGCTTGCGCAGATTCGCAACGTTCGCCCCGGCACTGGCCGGGTTTGGACTGCTCACCGCCATCGCGCCCTCACAGGGTGAAGCGCAGGTGCGATGCCTGTTCGCCCTGCCCGACCCCGGCTCTGGCGAGGTGCGCATCGAACGCCTCAACACGCTGGCAGAAGGCACCTCGCGCGGGGTGATCAAGTGTTCTGCCTCTGACCGCCGCGCTGACATCTGGACGCTGGACATCGGTAACTCGCCCACTGCCGGCGTGCGCACAGCGCCGCTGTTCCGCGCGGCCATCGTCGGCAAGCTGGAGCGGCTGGCGCAGCTTACTGTTACCGGCAAGGCGCGCCTGACCATTTTCGAGCGCGCTTCAACCGCTGCACAGACCCGTGCCGGCACCGTCTCACGCCGCCACCGCTTCCAGCGCTTCATGACCCTGTGTGACGCATCTCCAGCGCCCGACCCGCTCAACTGCTGGTATGGCACAGCGCGCATCAAGGGCCGCATCACCATGGCCGACCTCGACCGCAATGGTGAACTGGATACCGCGCTACACGAGATCAGCGTGTTCGATGGTGGCAGCAAGCTGCATGTGATTGCCTTCAACACAGAGCTGGCGAAAGACCCAGCAGACCATGCCGGTGCCTGGCTTGAGGCGCTCCACGCCACCACCGGCCTGCTGGCCCGTTAGCGACATTTTCTCTGACGCTTTCTGGCGCGACACCCGGTTGTGATGGCTGGCACCCTTCGCGTCATGGCGTCTCCGTCCAATGCATCTGCCGGCCTGAACGATACCTTCCGGGGTGTCCTGTTCCTGTGTGCCGGGCTGTTCATCTTCTCGTTCCAGGACGTGATGATCAAGCTCTTGTCAGACCGCTATCCGGTGCACCAGCTGGTTTTTGCGCGCGGGCTGATCGCATTGCCGATCATCTTCATGATCGTACACTTTGAAAGCGGGCTGGGCACGCTGGCGACGCGGCGGCCGGGCATGCATGCGCTGCGCTCGTTCATCGGCTTCGGGGCGTTCTTCTTCTATTATCTGGCCCTGTCGTCCATGCCTCTCACCGCCGTGGTGGCGATCTGGTTTACCTCGCCCCTGTTCATCACCGTGCTGGCCATCCCGATCCTGGGTGAGCGCATCGGGTGGCGGCGCTGGCTCGGCATCCTGTTCGGCTTTGCCGGCGCGCTGGTCATCATCCAGCCCGGTGCCGACACGTTTCAGGCCACCGCCATCCTGCCGCTGCTGGCGGCGTTCTGCTACGGCATCTCGACGGTGCTGGGCCGCAAGATCGGCATCACCGAGTCCGGTTCGGTGATGGCCTTCTACATGATGCTCACGTTCTTCTACATGGGCGTCGGGCTGGGCGTGGGCCTCGCCCACCTGGACCTGCCCGTACCGGACGCCGGCCCCACCCGCTTCCTGCTGCAGCCGTGGCGCATGCCCACCGGCGTCGAGCTTTACATGATCATTGTGATCGGCATCATTTCAGGTGCCGGTTTCTGGATGCTGGCCAGCGCCTACCGCATCGGCAGCGCGCCGGTCATCGCGCCGTTCGAGTATACGGCCATGCTGTGGGCCTCGATCCTGTCGTACCTGCTGTGGGGCGAAATCCCCAAGACCACCACGGTCATCGGCACGCTCATGATCGTCGCCTCAGGCGTCTACGTGCTCAGGCGCGAAGCACTGATGCGCGAGCGCCCACTGGCCGGCAAGGGCGTATGGCGCTCGCGCAATTGAGGCATGCCTTATGCTGACGTGGTCTCGTCCACCGGCATGTACAGGTCACCGCCCTCGCGGTACTTCTGTTTCATTTTCTTCATGCCCGTCTTCTGGGCCTCAGAGCGAATGTCCTGCGAGATTTTCATCGAACAGAATTTTGGGCCGCACATGGAGCAGAAATGAGCCACCTTGTGCGCTTCCTTTGGCAAGGTCTGGTCATGGAAGTCACGGGCGGTTTCCGGGTCGAGCGCCAGGTTGAAC
>JAWVYF010000215.1:0-5100 GCA_033722845.1 Anderseniella sp.
TCGCCCGCCGATTCAGCGTCGACCAGGAAATGGTGTTGGGTGATGTACTTAAACTTGTGGATCGCCTGGAGACCGCTGGTCTGGCCGTCCGCCAGTAAGGGTCTTAGTGCCGGTTTTGACCTTGCGTCCTTCAGCACAAAGACATAGTTTGTGGCGCAAGCGAGCGATCCAGAGGGGGCTGGGCGCTGAGACCGACAGCAGAGCTTGAGAGGGACACATGCACACCGAGACCTATTCCAGCCCAACCATCAAACCGGCAGGCAAGATCTTTGATCTGACTCTGGCAGCTGGCATCGACAGCCCCGAACCGACAACCACTGGTGGCGCCGGTCAAATCCACTTCAGGAGCCCGGAGCCAACGACAACGGTGCCGCCCGCACCAATGCGGTTGAATAGCCCTGAACCCTTGTCAACCAAGCCAACGATTGTTGACTTCACATACGTCCGGCCATCGCTGAAGGCTGCGGGCCGCGTGACCGACATGACCTCGGCAAAGCACATTGACAGTCGCAGCCCCGAACCTTCAACGACCCTGGGCGACACCGGCTAAATCGAGCTTCGGCTTGTCTCCACACTCGGAAGCCTCCCCGATGAACGGCCTGTTCGGGGAGGCTTTTTGTTGATGCGCATTGTTTTCTATGGCTCGGAACATACTGCCCCTGCCCGGCGCATGTGCCAGTGGGCGCATGAGGCAGGCCACGAGGTCATGTGGGCGGGCTATCTGGGGGACGTGATTGGCGGCAGCCCGGCCCGACATGTCCAGATCAAGTCCAATGACAATCCCCTGCCTGAACTTGAAGCCATTGTCTCAGATTTCAGGCCGCATCTTGCCCATGCCTTCAACTTCTCGTTTCTCACGGGCTTCCACTTCCTTACCCGTGCCTGCCCGTTGATCAGTTCGGTGTTCGGCGGGCTCAACGCACTGGTCTCTTCACCCCATGCCCTTCCAGGTGTGACGGACGAGATCATGAAGCAGAGCGCTGCCGTCATTGTTGAAAGTCAGCTGCTGGCCGAGGCCGCCCGGCAAAAGTTTCCCGGCGCGGCAATCGAGCTGATCTGCCTCGGCATCAATCCGGACCATCACAAGAAGGTTTCGCCCGCTCAGCGCCGCGACTGGCGTGCCGCACTTGACATCCCACAGGACGCAACGGTGTTTCTGTCCGCCCGCGGTATCGGCGACGGATATCGGCAACCGGAAATACTGAACGCCTTCGCAAAGGCACTGCCACAGCTACCGCCCCGGTCCCGCCTCGCCATGGTGGAGCTGACACGCGGCTGGGACCGGCGGGAGCGCGTCGCAGAGTTGAAGGAGCTGGCCGCCCGGCTTGGCGTGGCGGACTGTATCTGCTGGCTACCGGAACTGCGTCACGTCATGATGCCGGGGGTCTATGGTGTGTCAGACTTTGTCATCAACTATCCGGTGGCCGATGCCTTTCCATCGTCGGTGATGGAAGCCGTTGCCTGCGAACTGCCAGTCATCTCGGCTGACTTGCCTGCCTACAAGGGAAGTTACATTGCCCGGTACTGCCAGCTCGTGGCGCCTGATGACGACAACGAGCTGGCGGAGGCCATGATCGCGGCTGCGGCTGAACCGGCAGCAGAGCGCAACCGCCGGACGGCGGCAGGACGCGCCCATCTGGTGGAACGGTTTAATGAAGCTCACCAGCGGACAAAACTCCTGACACTGTATAACCAGATCTCAGGGGCATCGTGACATGAGCCCGGCGCCGCTCGTGAGTGCGATCATTCCCACGTTCAACAGGGCCGCTTATGTGGCCCGCGCCATAGACAGCGCGCTGGCCCAGACCTGGCCGAATGTTGAAGTGGTGGTGTGCGACGATGGCTCTACCGACAATACGACCGAAGTGCTGGCCCAGTACGGCAATCGCATCCGAGTAGTGAGCCAGACCAACCAGGGCCTGAGTGCAGCGCGCAATACCGCCATCAAGGCGTCGAGCGGCGAGTTTCTCGCACTGCTGGACGATGATGATGAGTGGCTGCCGGAGCGGCTCGCCATCCAGATGCCCCTCATGCTCGACAACCCTGACGCAGGGCTGGTGGGCGGAGGCGCCGTCCTTATCGATGCTGCCGGCAACCAATTGCCGCGCCAAGGGCCAGCTCGAACCGGCGTCGAACACGTGGCGTTCAAGGCGTTCTTTCCGGCCAACCGGATTACCTGCCCCACGGCACTGATACGTCGATCCATCATGGACAGCGTGGGCGCCTTCGACACAACGCTTCCTTATGCGGAAGACTATGACATGTGGCTCAGGATTGCCGCGGGCCACCAGGTCAGTATCGTCCCACAGAAGGTGGCCCGGTACCGAATCTGGCACGGCAACAAGTCGGGCGAGCGCAATGCCGACATCGCTTTGTGGGTCGAGTGCCACCTCCGCATCCGCGAGCGTTGCCTGCTCGAATATCCGGCGCTCAGAGACCTGCCGCCGCGCATGCTGGAAGCACACTGCTTCCGACACTTCAGGTTTGTCGCCCGGCACAGGCGCGGCCAGGGCGACATAGCCGGAGCAGCGAACTTCGAGGAACGGTCAAGAAGACTGCAGCAACTGTGTGGCGTGTCAGCGTTCCAGGCAGGCCTGCATCGCGGCCTGCACTGGTTAAAGCGGCGGGCTTTTCCGACCAGGCACCCATAACACCGCTGCGCACGCCCTCAGCCGCCAATCAGTCGGTCATGTGCAGTTCGGCACGTACATTGTTCTCGATGCTCTTCAGCTTGTCGAGCAGCTGGCACGGCTGCGTTGCCAACCCGCGTATGTCAAACTCAGCCTGCAGCGTGCGGATGACATCGTGTGGTCCGGGCTCTTCAAAGTCCGACTGCATCACCGCTTCAATGAACCCGGACAATTCGCGTTTGGTGAGGCCCAGTTCCCGGCCCGCCCAGATGGCGAGCAGGTAGTTGCGGCGCGCGGTGACCTGACCACTGACCCTGGTTTCCGATTCGATGCGTTCGATTTCCATGACAGCCATCATCCGCTAGGCCTCACGCTCGCGCGGCGGATGGGCATCGTCGGACAACTGGTTCAGCACGTCGCTGCGAAACGCTTGCGCCCGCTCGGCCACGAATACACTTCCGGACACCCCGGCCTCGGCCTGCAGACGCACCAGCGCGGCACGTGCCTCCAGCTCTCTCAGCCGGGCCCGTGCCGTGTCGGACAGGGCCTGACGGATTTTGGTGTCCATGTTGTCGTAGTGCATCGCTGTTTCTCCTTTTCTCAACGCGACGGGTTGACCAACTTGTTTCCGGACCGATTGATCGCCCGGCTCTTCCGATTTGGGTCATCGTGACTGCGTTTTCACCGCGCGCGCGATCACGCTGGCGTTATTGCGGATTAAATCGCCGTCATCAAAAAACGGCCGGTTGCCGCCTTTTCAGGCAGCAACCCACCAGCCGGAACCGATTTTGAAGCAGGAGTGACAACGCGCGGTTTGCCTAGCCCCGCTCCATTAAATCACCGACAGAATTGCTGACAATATTGTGTCAGGCGGCCGGGTTGATCACGCCGCGCGGCGGCTTATTTCTACGCGCATGGCTGGGGCCATTTATCAACACTCAGGAGTAATTCCATGACCCGCATGAAGACCCTTATGACTGCCACTGCCCTGTCCGCCGCCCTGATGGCCGGAAGCATCAGCGCCAAGGCCGCCGACATCGTCGACACCGCAATGTCGGCCGGATCGTTCGGCACGCTGGTGGCCGCAGTGAAGGCGGCAGGACTGGTCGACACGCTGAAGGGCGATGGCCCGTTCACCGTGTTCGCGCCGACCGACGAAGCCTTCGCCAAGCTGCCGGCCGGCACGGTTGAAGACCTGCTCAAGCCTGAGAACAAGGAAAAGCTGGTCGCCGTGCTGACCTACCACGTGGTGCCGGGCAAGGTGATGGCCGCTGACATTGCCGGCAAGGAAACCATGGCAAAGACCGTGCAGGGCGGTGAAGTGAAGATCGACGCCGATGGTGAAGCCGTGATGATCGATGGCGCCAAGGTGACCCAGGCCGACGTGGCCGCCGACAATGGCGTGATCCACGTCATCGACACGGTCATCATGCCGAAGTAAGCGCGCAAGCCCCTCCTTCGCGCGTGACGGCCCGGCGCTGTCAGACTGACGTCTGGCGGCGCCGGGTTTCTTTTGGCCTGCAATAGCTTGTGCAAAACATGATGGCTGGCAATTTAGAGTGGGCCTGGCAGTGTTTGATGGTTTATCAGCCGGCCCACCTTGAGCTGCAAAAACCGGGTAGATTCACAGCTCCTTCCAGTCTTTGACGAACCCTTGCTCCCTGCATTCCAGTCTTGCTGGGCGACGACTGTGTCCACTGAGGCAAACTTGCGCGCTCGACACGTCGGCTCAGCGTCAGGAGCGGACATTCCCCGGTTCCAGGCGAGGATAAGCTTTGTCCGCTTCATGCCGTTCCGGCCATTGATAGGTTTCGCTTCGGGTCTGATCATGTGAGTGGCCTTCAAGCCATCGTGTTCAGGATCAAACATCGTCAGTTCCGCAAGCCAGCGACTGCCGCCATCACAGCTGAACTCATATTGTTTGCCGCCGGCGATCTCGGCCCAGGTTTGCACAATTGCCAGCTGGCTGCTGTAATCTTCAAAACACAGGAGAACATGAGCCATGAAGATCACTGGCGAATGCCATTGCGGTGCGATTGCTTACGAGGCTGAAATTGATCCCGCCAGGGTTGGTCTTTGCCATTGCGCTGACTGCCAGACGCTTTCTGCCTCCGCCTACAGGACAGTTGCCATCGTTCCTGCCGGGTCGTTCCTGCTCACCAGGAAGAAGCCCAGGGAATATGTGAAAGTCGCTCAAAGTGGCAACAGGCGGGCACAGGCGTTCTGTCCGGAATGCGGTTCGGCGATTTACGCAACCAATGCCGACGGCGAAAGGCAAGCGTACAACATACGTCTTGGCACATCTCATCAACGTCGAGACCTGATCCCGCAATTTGAGTGCTGGACGCAATCAGCTCTGCCGTGGGTCCCTGAGACCTCCGGCACAAAGAGGTATGACGAGAACCCTCAGTAAGTCGTCCATATCGGATCGACGCCAGTAGTCTGGATGCCCGATGCTTCAATTCGACGA
>JAWVYF010000216.1:0-5090 GCA_033722845.1 Anderseniella sp.
ATGGCGGAAACTGACCCTGCGGTGGGGTCTGTTCTTCCTTTTCCTGGCGGTGCTGAACGAGGTTGTCTGGCGTACCCAGACGACGGACTTCTGGGTTGCCTTCAAGGTCTGGGGAATCATGCCGATCACCATGATTTTTGCGATGGCACAGCTGCCATTGATGCAACGGCACATGATCGAAGTCGCCGATGACGATACGTAAAGCTTTGTGAAGTATCAACTTTTGGTGTGCTGCCCCCCAGAATATCAATGCGCGATTGATTTCCGTAACGTGAAACGTTAGAAAAGTAGCGTTTTTGCGCTAAGTGCAACCGGGGGAAACGATGCACGCACCATGTAATTGGGTTGTCGCCTACAGGGCGTCTGGGGGTAATATTTTGCCGGTAAGTCATGCCAGGGGGACGCGGCATGGATGATCGGCCGAATTTCAATGGTATTGCCGAAGTTATTTCTGAAACCGGGCAGGATGTTGCTCCAGTCAGCTTCTTGCTGAAACGGGCCGCGCAGTATTCTGCTGATCTGTTTGCTGAGCAACTGGGCAAGACAGGTCTCACTCAGCGTCAGTTCACGCTGATGGAAACAGTCCTCGCAAATGAAGGCGCGAGCCAGACGGAGCTGGTCAAGACGACCGGCATTGACCGGTCCACGCTGGCTGACCTGGTCAACAGGCTGGAGACGCAAGGATACGTGCGGCGCCAACGCAGCAGCACGGATGCGCGCGTCAACTTTGTGTTCCTGACCGACCATGGCCGTGGCACGGTGTTGAAAGCCAAGCCGGTTGCGATGCTGGTGGATGAGGCGCTGGTCAACACGTTGCCTGACCAGTTGCGGCATTCATTCGTGCAGGCTCTGGAAGAGCTGTCCGGCAAGCTCGACGAAGACGGCTGATCGGTTCCCGAAGCGGGAAAGTTACTGCTGTGCTGCGCTTGTGATTGCGGGCAACAATTCGTCTTGCAGTGCCTGGGGTGTGAGAGGTCCGGTGAACTTGTATGTGATCTGGCCGGCCGGCGAAATCACGAAGGTCTCCGGGACACCGTAAACGCCGTAGTCCACAGCAGTGCGGCCGTTCTTGTCGGTGCCGACCCGTGAAAACGGATTGCCGAGCGAATTGAGAAAGCGGACGGCATTTTCGCGCTGGTCCTTGTAGTTGACGCCGACCAGGTTGATGTCATCGCGCTCAGCCAGCTTCATGAGCTGCGGGTGCTCATCGCGGCACGGGCCGCACCATGATGCCCATACATTGAGGACCGTCACCTTGCCGTTGCGAAAGTCTGCGGTGGCAAGGCCGGGCACCTGCTGGCCGTTTGCGTTGAGGCCCTCGAGCGGTTCGAGATCGATCTCGGGTGCGGGCTTGCCGATCAGCGCCGATGGCAGCTTGGACGGGTCGCCGGAGGTCAGACCCACGGCGAACAAGGCAGCAAGGCCGGCAAACACCAGCAATGGCAGAACCACCCAGATACGGCTGCGTGGCGCGGAGGCGTCCTGGCTCATGATGCGCCTGCCGGTGATGAGGCGCGCCGGCGGGGGGTGCCATCGCGTTCCAGCGTCTCAAGGCGGCGGGTAATTGCCCTGGCGCGTATCAGGGTCCACGCCAACAGTGCGCCAAGTACTGCGAAGGTCACTGCGTAGGAGGCGATGACGAAGCCGATATGGTCTGCGGAAAAATCAATCATCCGTGGTCTCACTGCATGGCGCCGGTCTGCGCCAGTTCGGCCTGGCGGATCCGGCGGGCATGTATTTCGGTGCGCATCGAGCGCAGGTGAAGCGCCAGGAACAGGAATGTGTAGGCCAGCCCCATGATCAGAAGTGGCGTGAGCAACGAGGAATGGATGGTCGGGCCATCGACGCGGAACACGCTGGCCGGCTGATGCAGCGAGTACCACCAGTCGACCGAGAATTTGACGATTGGCACGTTGATGAACCCGACGATGGCGACAATGGCGGCGACGCGCGCAGCACGGCGCGGGTCATCAATGGCCTGCCAGACGGCCATGTAGCCCAGGTACAGCAGGAACAGCACGAACATGGAGGTCAGCCGCGCATCCCACACCCACCAGGTGCCCCACATGGGCTTGCCCCAAAGCGATCCGGTGGCGAGGCAGATGAAGCAGAAGCACGCCCCGATGGGGGCGGCTGCCTTTGCAGCGACGTCGGCCAGCGGGTGGCGGAACACGATGGCGACAATGCTGGCCAGCGCCATGACGGAATAGACCATCAATGCCGACCAAGCTGCCGGAACGTGGACGTACATGATGCGCACGGTCTCACCCTGCTGGTAGTCGGTCGGCGAGTTGGCCAGACCCAAATACAGGCCGGTGGCAAACAGGGCGATGGTAATGGCCCATACCCACGGCTGGACAGCCGCCTGAAGCGCCAGGAAGCGGGTCGGGTTGGCAAATCTCTCGATCGAACTCATGGGGACTTTCTGTAGCGTTCCGGTTGCGCCTTCGCAATGCGTGATTGCGTTACAGATTGGTTATTTCAGATAGCTTCGAAGTGCTGCCGCAGAGGCAAACGGGGCAACCACCAGTGCGACCAGCACGATGGCTGCAAGAATGAGCAGGGCGGTGGCCGAGTTGTCGATGCCGGTCTGGAAGCCCGAGGTGGACAGCACGCCAAAGATCATCACCGGCACGTAAAGCGGCAGGATGAGCAGCGAAACCAGCAGCCCGCCCTGACGCAGGCCAACGGTGATGGCAGCGCCAAGGCTTGCCAGCAATGACAGCGCCAGCGAGCCGGTGACCATGGCGGTCATCAAGGGCACCACCAGTGCGGTATCAAGGTTGAGCAGGAAGCCGAGCAGCGGTGCGGCGATGGCCAGCGGCAGGCCGGATGTCAGCCAGTGCACGGCGGCCTTGGCCAGCGCGACGACCTCGAGCGGCGTATCGCTGAGCGCCATCACTTCCAGTGAGCCGTCATCATAGTCGGCCTGCCACAACTTGTCGGCCGACAGCAGCACTGACAGCAACAGCGCAATCCACAGTGCGCCGGGTGCAATGCGCGCGAGCAGGTTCTGGTCGGGGCCAAGGCCCAGCGGCAACAGCACCACGACAGTCAGGAAGAAGCCGATGGCCGTGCCGATGCCGCCGCCCTGCCTGATGGAGAGGGTGATGTCGCGGCGCAGAATGGACATGAAGGCACCTGTCATGCGTCAACCTGCGCGAAGTCGAGGACATCGGTGGAGGCCACCGGCAGGTCGATATGGGTGGACGCGACGATGATGCCGCCGGTCTCAAGGTGAGCGTTCATCAGCTTTGCCAGCAACGCTTGCGAGGCGGTGTCGAGACCGACGGTGGGTTCGTCCAGCAGCCAGACCGGTCGTGGCGCCAGCGCGAGGCGGGCCAGGCCAAGCCGCCGCTTCTGTCCGGCGGACAGGCGCTGGGCCTGAAACTGCCGCAAGGCGCGAAGGTTCATGGCGTCGAGCGCGGTCTCGATATTGCCGCCGCCAAGAAAGCCGGCCCAGAAGGTGAGGTTTTCCTCCACGGTGAGGTGAAGCTTGATGGCGTCCTGGTGGGCCACGAAATGAACCTGGCCGGCAATCTCGCCATCGCCGGGGGCACCGATGAGGTTGAGGTCGCCGGCGGCGGGCTCGGCCAGCCCTGCAAGCAGGCGTAACAACGAGGTCTTGCCGGCGCCGTTGGGTCCGCGCAACACAAGCATGCGTCCGCCGGTGGCGCGCACGTCGAGGTTCTCGAACACCAGCCGCCCCCCGCGCTCACACGCCAGTGCCTTGCCCACAATCTCCATGCCTGCCCGTTTACCCCAAGTGCCGAACCGATAAAAGGCTTGAGGTTCGACAAGAGACGTACTGGTAAGTGTCACCAGTTTTGTCTAGAAGACCGCCATCACCGATTATCAAATGACGGAGCACCTTCCCGATGAGCGAACAGTCCCTCGACAGCTTCAAATGCCGCAAGACCCTGAAGGTCGGCAACAAGTCTTATGTCTATTACTCGCTGAAGGCAGCCGAGAAGAACGGACTGACCGGCGTTTCAAGATTGCCTTACTCGCTGAAGGTGCTGCTGGAAAACCTGTTGCGCCACGAAGACGGCCGCACGGTGACCAAGGCGGACATTGAGGCAATGGCCAAGTGGGTCAAGTCGAAGGGCAAGTCGACCCGCGAGATTGCCTTCCGTCCGGCGCGCGTGCTGATGCAGGACTTTACCGGCGTGCCGGCCGTGGTGGACCTGGCGGCGATGCGCGATGCGATGGAAAACCTCGGTGGCAACCCGAAGCGCATCAATCCGCTGGCCCCGGTCGATCTCGTCATCGACCACTCGGTGATGGTGGACTTCTTCGGTACGGCGGGCGCGTTCAAGAAGAACGTCAACATGGAGTATGACCGCAACGGCGAACGCTACAAGTTTCTGAAGTGGGGGCAGGATGCGTTTGACAATTTCCGCGTGGTGCCGCCGGGCACTGGCATCTGTCACCAGGTGAACCTGGAATACCTGGCAAAGACAGTTTGGACCAAGAAGCAGAAGGTGAATGGCAAGGCAGCCACGGTTGCCTATCCGGACACGCTGGTCGGTACCGACTCGCACACCACCATGGTGAATGGCCTGGCCGTGCTGGGCTGGGGCGTTGGCGGCATCGAGGCGGAAGCAGCCATGCTGGGTCAGCCGATCTCGATGCTCATTCCGGAAGTGGTCGGCTTCAAGCTGACCGGCAAGAGGGCCAAGGGCACCACGGCGACCGACCTTGTTCTGCGGGTTGTGGAAATGCTGCGCCAGAAGGGCGTGGTCGGCAAGTTCGTCGAGTTTTACGGGCCCGGCCTCGGCAACCTGTCGCTGGAAGACCAGGCGACGATCGCCAACATGGCGCCGGAATATGGTGCGACCTGCGGCTTCTTCCCGACGTCGAAGGAAACGCTGGAATACCTGACCGGGACCGGCCGGGCAAAGGGCCAGGTGGACCTGGTGGAGAAGTATGCCAAGACGCAAGGCATGTTCCGCACCAAGTCGTCCGCGGACCCGGTGTTCACATCCACACTGGAACTGGACCTTGGCGACGTGGTGCCTGCACTGGCCGGGCCGAAGCGGCCGCAGGACCGGGTGGCATTGTCTGAAGCATCGGAAAAGTTCACCGAG
>JAWVYF010000217.1:0-5069 GCA_033722845.1 Anderseniella sp.
ATCTCCATGCGGAACAGACCGATAATTGCGACCTGCTCATCCAGACCCAACTCGTCGCCATTATAGAGCTTGTTGAGCAGCCGGGTGGCCTCGGCATCCATACCGATGTGCCAGGTCCAGTTACCGTCATCAATGCGTTGCACCGGCTGCACGCGCACCACCAGCCCCAGAAAATGGTTGATCCAGTGCTCGATGACGCGGGCAAAGGCATCATTGGCAGGCTGGGTGAAGCGGAAGTCGATTACCGTGTCGAAGCGCTCCGAGCGCTGCCAATAAATCTGCTTGTTGTCCTCATCCAGCACGTCAAGCTGTACTTGTCTGAGTGGGGTCGCCGCCTCCATGACCAACTGGCCAAGGCCACCCATGCCGCCGGTTTCGGCGTGCTGCTCGACCACTTCCTCATCTGCCAGCATCAGCTGGCCTTCATCGGTGGACACGCTTTGCGGCCGGAAGAACAGTTCCGCCGCGCGCCAGCGCAACGGGTCGGTCTGGCCATACAGGATGCTGGCCGTAATGGCATGCACCAATTGCTCAACAAAGAGCGGGGGCACGTTGCCGGCTTCACCCCGCACGATGCTCAAGTAGGCCTTCTCCAGCGTGCCGGAGGACGCCAGCAGGTCGCGGAACGACAGGAAGATGCGATAGTTGCCCCGCGCGTCTTCATCGGCAATGGCGGCCAGATCCGCATCGTTCACCGGGCTGAGCGGATCCTCCAGCAGCGCCGCATGAAGCTTGCGTTCGGCATCGCAGCTTTCGTCGACCGGTGCCAGTTCCGGCCGCGCCAGGAACGCCCGCAAATAATCCGGCGTGACTTCCAGCCCGCCACGGCCCGGCAACCGGTTGAGCAGATAGGCACCGGAGGAATGCCAGGTGTTGGGCTTGTCGGGCGCGTGGTCGGGGCTAGTCATCGGAGACATCCCAAACACGGGTGTGGGCCTGTTCCTGGTTGGGCGGTGCGATCGTGCGTATCTCTTCGTGAATATCACCGTTCTCGTCTAGCGTGCGGTGCACCGTCAGCAGCGTGTTGAGCGGTTTGCCGGCAGCCAGATCGAGCGCGTAGCTGAGTTCGTCATCCGTTGCCTCGCCAGCCGCCTCCCGTGAGGGTGCGCCATAGTCTTCCATGAACAGGTTGATCAGTGCATCGCGGGCGGCGGACAGTTCGCCCTCGCCCACCTCGGTCACACTGACGAAAGTTGCCCGGCCCAGGCCCGGCAGCGACAGCCAGCCATTGGCAAACGCCTGCCGCGTCTTGCCGCGAATGTCCTGCGCATCAATACCCGCAAAGGCGAACGCGCCGGACACTGCAAGCTCGCCGGCCTCAGCCGGATTGACGAACACATGGTCGTCGGACACGTCAAAACGGATGGTGCGCAGGACTTTCATCAGCCGACCCGCTGCATCGCATCAAGCAGGGCAAGGCCTGCTGTCTGACCATCGGTGGTCTTGAACAACAGGTTGCCGTCTTCATCGAGGCCAGTCATCTCACCCGTCAGATCGCGTGCGCCATCGCGCACGGTGACAGGCTTGCCGTCATCCGGCAGCCGGCCGGTCCAGTTGTCGTGCACCGCGCGGAAGCCTTCATGCTGCCAGGTATCGATCCAGGTCAGGAAATGGCGCGAGACCGACTCGAGAAGTTGCGTGCGATCCACCTCACCTGCGCCTTCTTCGTGCAAGGTGGTTGAATCCATGCGCTCGCCGGGGTTCGGCACCGACAGATCGAGCGTGATAGCCACGTCCAGCGAAACCACCATCCAGTCAGGCTCGTCATCTGCGGCGGCCGCTTTGCTGACGAAGGTAACGACCTCGCCCGCCTTCGCTCCATTGACCAGAATGTCTCCCGGCCAACGGACATGCACTGATATCTCCGGTGGCGAGATCGCCCCGAAGGCATCGCCAAAGGCAACCGTCATGACGTGCTGCATTTGCGCCGCCTTGCTCAGGGCCACGTCCGGCTCCAGTACAACAGCCATGTTGAGCCGGTCTTCGGAGCGCGACCAGAACAGGTCGCCGGCACCTGCATTGCCGTCACGCAACGCCTCGAGCGCGCAAGCGGACGCAGCCACACCCGGCGCTACGGCATGGCCTTTCAGCAACGGTGGAAACTGCGGGTCTTCCAGCATGGTCACGGATATGTCGGTGCTTGCCAGCAGGTTGGTCAACCCAGATCGATCTCGCCGGTCACGGTGTGTTCAAGGCCAACGTCATCCGCCTTGATGACAGCCGTTACGGTCACGGTGCCGGAGGTCTTGCCCGACTGGCGCACGGCGTCCTCGATCTTCTGTTGTGAAGTTACGCCAACCTGCTTGAGGAACTTGCGCATCGACATGTTGAACTTGTCGTCATCCATGAGTTGTGTCTCCGTTGTTGAAGCAATGCAGTGCAGACTACAGCCGGACGTTCTCGGTGCTGTACACACCCGATGCCGACATGCCCAGGCTGTCGAGAACGGCCCAGCTTCCCACACCGAAGACTGCAATGGCGACCACTGCGAGCACGAATGCCTTCATGACTTGACCCTCATCATTATCGTTGTTGTTCCGGTCACCGGCGCACCATGCTCCGGGCCGATTTCATTGCAGACCGCTATAGCTGCAAGCCTGCCAATTGTAAAACCTTCACACACGGCTGTTCCGCAGGCCGGGTTCACTCAACCTTTGGCGCGGTTTGTTCTTTCAGCCAGTCAATCATAGCCTTGCGTTCTTCGTCATTGGCCATTTTCTGCAGCGGCATCTTGGTGCCGGGTACGACATGTTGAGGCCCCTTGGCAAACAGCTCGCCGATGGTCTGCTCGTTCCATACAATGTCTGAGTCCAGCAGGGCTTTCGAATAGGCATAACCGGCCAGCGTTCCAGCCTTGCGCCCGAACACGCCATACAAGGTTGGTCCCGCCCGGTTGGCATCGTCCGGCGACAGCGTATGGCAGACGGAGCACTTGCGGGCAAACTGGCGCTCGCCAAGGCTCATATCCTCGGTCTTCTGGAAACGGCGCGGAAAACTGCCGCGCGCCGCCTCGAAATTGCGCCCCGGGCGAAACTGCCAGTAGTGCACCTGGTCATCCAGCCCGCCCATGTAGAGCGCATCCCCGTCACCGGAAAACGCCAGCGCCCAGATCGGCCCGTACGGGTTGTCGAGCAGCTTCACCGGCGTCCAGTCGCCGGTGTCGTGCACCGACACGATGCCGTCTCCGCCGCCAAAGGCCACCACCTTGTGCTCCGGTGACACTGCAAGCGACAGGATGGGACGCTCGCGCTGTGCCAATTCCTGCGTAATCCCGCCGGTCTCGATGTCGATGATGGCGGCCGTGCCGTTGAGCGCGCCGAAGGCCAGCTGCTTTCCGCCGGGCAGCGCGGCCAGCACGTTGATGCCCCAGCCATGCTTGTAGATGGTGCGTTCCTCCTGGCCGTCACTCAGCCGCCACTTGCGAATGGTGCCGTCCGTGCCGGTGGTGAAAACATGCGCACCGTCGGGTGAGAACGTGGCTGCATTGACGGTGTTCTTGTGGCCCTTCAACTCGTGCAGCAGCTTGCGGGCGGCAAGGTCATAGACCCTGACCGTGCGGTCCCACGAGGCAGACGCCGCCAGCTTGCCGTCTGCCGATACGGCAAGGCCCACCACCTTGTGGCTGTGCGCCTCGAATGCATGCTGGAGCTGTGCCGTCTGCAGGTCCCAAATCCGCACGATGCCATCGTCGCTGCCGCTCAGTGCCAGCTTGCCACCGGGCAGGAAAGCAACCGCGTTTACCGCACCGTCATGGTCCGTGAACCTGTTGACCAGTGCAGGCTTGGCCGGGTCGGACACGTTCCACTGCATCATGGAGTAGTCGAACGAGCCGGACAGAGCTGTGCTGCCGGATGGAGATACCGCCATCGCCTTGACCGGGCCACCATGGCCTACGAGGTCACCCGTTGGTGCTTCATCGTTTGCCTGTGCCGCCGGCAGCACGAGCCCAATGGCCAACGCCACCAGGACAGCCAGCGCGAGAGGCCTGCCGCGACGCCTTGCGGCATCGCGGGTGACTGGTATCAGCTTGTGAACGGTTGAACCGACTGACATGGACTGGTCAGGCCTGTGCCTTAACGGGCCTTGGGCGGTGCCCGGCCAGCGCGCCATTACTCGGCGGGCTGACGTGCCTCGCTCAGCTTGCCCTTCTCTTCCATCTCCTCAACCCAAAGGCTGTGGTGTTCGCGCGCCCAGTTGGCATCGACCTGGCCGGAGCCCATGGCATCGAATGCGCCTTCCATGCCGACCGAGCCGATATAGATGTGCGCCAGGATGATGACGATGAAGGCCACACCGACAATGGCGTGCCAGACCTGGTTGAGCTGTTGTTCCTGGATCGGAGACAGCGCGGTGGGCAGGTCAAAGCCAAAGTTGTTCAGGAATGCGAACGTCTTCGCCATGAAAGCCGTCTCGAAGGGGAACATGAGCGCGATGCCCGACAGCGAGACCGAGATGGTCAGCAGCGTCACCGACCAGAAAATCACCTTCTGGCCGAAGTTGAACTTCTTGGCCGGCGGATGGCTGTCCTTGAACAGGATGCCGCCGCCCTTGAGGATCCAGATCAGGTCATGCCGGCTCGGCAGGTTGTGCGCCACCCAAAGCACGAACGCCAGGGCCACACCTGCCATGAAGGCAAACGCCAGGTAGTTGTGCAGATACTTGCCCCACATGGCGATGAAGGCAAACGCCTCCTTGCCGATGACCGGCATCAGCACGTAGCGGCCAAACAGCATGTTGAGGCCGGACAGCCCCAGCACGATGAACGAGCCGGCCATCAGCCAATGGGCAAACCGCTCAATGCCGGAAAAGCGGGGAATGGTATAACCTGCCTTGCCATGCTCGATCTTGATGCGGCCGCGCAGCACGAAGAACAGTGCCAGCAGGAAAATCATGCCGAAAATTGCGGCTGCCGAATACAGGCTCACCGGTCCGTTGCGGATGGCGCGCCAGTTGTCGCCTTCCGACTGGATCAGCGTGGCCGAGTTCTTGTCGGGAATGGAAACGTTGCCCGTCGTGCCCTTGCGAATGGCCTGCCACATCTGGCTGTCAGCAACCGAGCCCTGGGCTTC
>JAWVYF010000218.1:0-5067 GCA_033722845.1 Anderseniella sp.
AGATGAACAGGAACGGCAGCAGTGCCGTACGGATGTCATAGGTGAAGCCCTGGATACCGGTCTTGATCGGGTCGCCGCCGGAAATGGCAGCAGCAGCAAAGGCGGCAAGGCCCACCGGTGGCGTGTCGTCGGCGAGGATGCCGAAATAGAACACGAACAGGTGCACGGCAACCAACGGAACGACGAGGCCGGACTGCGCGCCGACAGACACGATGACCGGCGCCATGAGCGAGGAGACAACGATGTAGTTGGCGGTGGTGGGCAGGCCCATGCCCAGGATCAGGCTCATGACCGCGACCAGCAGCAGCATGAGGATCAGGTTGCCGCCTGACAGAAACTCGATGAACTCGCCGATGACCTGGTGCAGACCGGTGAGCGACACGGTGCCGATGATGATGCCGGCCACGCCGGTAGCAACACCGATGGCGATCATGTTGCGCGAGCCGGCAATCATGCCGTCCCAGAAATCCATGATGCCGCGCTTGAAGTCGGCGGTGATGTAGGGCGTGCCGCGAATGACTGACTTGATCGGGTGCTGGGTCAGCACCACGAAGATCATGGCAAGCGTGGCCCAGAAGGCCGACAAGGCAGGCGACAGGCGCTCGACCAGGATGCACCACAACAGCACCACGATGGGCAGCAGGAAGTGCAGGCCGGTCAGCGCCACTTCACCGGCGCGCGGCAGCTCCAGCATCGGTGCATCAGGGTCGTCCACTTCAAGGTCGGGGCGCCTGGCCGCGATGGTGACGAGCACCAGGTAGGCCACGAGGAACAGCGCCAGGCCTGCCCACAGGGTCATGCCGGGGAAGGCCGTCTTGACCCAGCCGAGGCCGTAGTAGACCGCAACTGCCAGCACACCCATGCCAAGGAAACCGGTCAGCACGCCGATCAGCTTTTGCGCCAGCGTGACGTGGCTGGGCGGCTTCTTGAGGCCCTCAAGGCCAAGCTTCATGGCTTCCAGATGCACGATGTACACCAGCGCGATGTAGGAGATCGCAGCCGGCAGAATGGCGTTCATCATCAGCTCCGGATAGGAAATGCCGACGAACTCGGTGATCAGGAAGGCGGCCGCGCCCATGACCGGCGGGGTCAGCTGACCGTTGGTGGACGAGGCCACCTCCACCGCACCCGCCTTTTCCGGTGCGAAACCGGTGCGCTTCATGAGCGGGATTGTGAACGTACCGGTGGTCACCACGTTGGAAATGGACGAGCCGGAGTAAAGACCGGACATGGCAGAAGCCACCACGGCAGCCTTGGCCGGGCCGCCACGCATATGACCGAGCAGCGCGAACGCAAGCTTGATGAAATAGTTGCCGGCCCCTGCCTTCTCCAGCAGCGAGCCGAACAAAACAAACAGGAAGATGATCGAGGCGGACACGCCAAGTGCCACGCCGAACACGCCTTCGGTCTGCATCCAGTAGTGCCACAGCGCCTTGCCGTAGGACGCGCCCTTCCACTGGATTACGCCGGGCAGCCAGTCGGCATCGCCGAAGAAGACGTAGAGCACGAACACGCCGGCCACGCACAGCATGGGCAGGCCGAGCGATCGGAATACGGCAATGGCAAGCGAGGCAAGGCCGAGCGAAGAGGCAATGATATCGCCCTTCGTCGGCAGGCCGGCGCGGCTGGCGATGTCGTCCTTGAAGACGAGCAGGTAGAGGCAGCACGACACGCCGACGATGGCGAGAATCCAGTCATACCAGGGAATGGTGTGGCGTGCGGACCGCTTCAGCAGCGGGTACGAGAACGTCGCCAGCGCAATGGCGAAGGCCAGGTGCACGATGCGTGACTGGGTGTTGTTGAATACCGCGTTGAACCCGAAGGTCTCGGTAATCCAGAACGGTACGCCGGACGCGATGTAAAGCTGGAAACAGGCCCAGATGAAGGCCACAAGGGCCACGAAGCCGCCAAGTGTGCCGGTCAGCGCGCGGCCGCCGGTATCGGATTCAGCCGCGATCTCGGCGGCGGACGGCCCGCCTGCGCTGGTTTCGGTATTCATTGCCCTGCCACTCCTGCCCTCGGTGGCAACGCCTTGCAGATCGTCGCGTCCGCTTCACGGCTGCCAGCCGGTTCACCCAAAAATTTTCAAACGGAATAAATCAAAAATGCGAAGGGGCGAGGTGCAGGAGGAAAAAGCCCCCTGCACCGTCAAGCGTGTTGGCGGATTACATCCAGCCGCGTTCCTTGTAGTACTTCTCGGCACCCGGATGCAGCGGCGCGGACAGGCCGTCCTTGATCATCTCTTCTTCCTTCAGGTTGGCGAAGGCAGGGTGCAGCTTCTTGAAGTCGTCGAAGTTGTCGAACACCGCCTTGACCAGCGTGTAGACAACATCTTCCGGCACATCTGCGGAGGTGATGAACGTGGCGCCAACACCGAAGGTCGGGGTGGCGTCAGCATTACCCTTGTACATGCCGCCCGGAATGCTGGCCGTGCGGTAGAACGGGTTGTCGGCGACCAGCTTGTCGATCGGAGCGCCCTCGACCGGGATCATCTCGATGTCGCAAGTGGTGGCTGCTTCGGTGATGGCGGCAGCCGGGTGGCCGACGGTGTACATCATCACGTCGATCTTGCCGTCGCACAGCGCCTGGGCCATCTCCGAGCCCTTCAGTTCGGCAGCCAGGGCCAGATCATCCATCTTGATGCCGAATGCATCCATGACGACTTCCATGGTGGCGCGCTGGCCAGACCCGGGGTTGCCGACGTTGACGCGCTTGCCCTTGATGTCTTCAAACTTCTTGACGCCGCCACCGGCCTTGCCGATCAGCGTGAACGGCTCCGGATGGACCGAGAACACGGCGCGCAGCTTCTCGAACTTGCCTGCATCGGAGAATTTCGACGTGCCGTTGTAGGCATGGTACTGCCAGTCAGACTGGGCAACGCCGAACTCCAGTTCGCCAGCGCGAACGGTGTTGATGTTGTAGACTGAGCCGCCGGTGGATTCGACCGAGCAACGGATACCGTGTTCCTTGCGCGACTTGTTGACCAGGCGGCAGATGGCGCCACCGGTCGGATAGTACACGCCCGTCACACCACCGGTGCCGATGGAAATGAACCGCTGATCGGCTGCAGAGGCGGCAGCAGACATGCCAAAAAGGGCTGCGGCAGCAAGGCCATACTTCAGAATTGACTTCATGTTGAACTCTAAGCTCCCTATTTCTCACTTGTCGTGAAGGGGCGAGCCTAGGCCGGAAAAGTGCTTTGAGTCCAGTTGTCTGGCGTATCTAGTCAGTCCGCTATCCGGAACGCCATTCCGAATAAATGGCGTTCAAGCTTAGCGAAGGACGAAACTGGCCGGCAAAAAAGCCGCACAACCGGGACCGGCTTGCCGTGTAAGGGAAATGGTACAGGCGGATGGGTTCGAACCAACGACCTCCGGATCCACAATCCGGCGCTCTAACCAACTGAGCTACGCCTGCACAGGACAGCGATCTGTATAAACGCCGCGCAAACTATGCTTTCGGCGCGGGTTTTGCAAGCCGCCTTTGCATGCACGGATGACGCGGGTTTTCACGCAGCATGTTGTGCCATTGTGGCATGCCGGAAGCCGGGTGTTCAAATGATGGACAACGGCCATGGACGGGCACGTCAGTACCGGACTAGACTACGGGTGGATGCGGCAAGGCGGCCTCCCGTGGGACAAACGGAGGCCAGCTGTCTTCGTGACGGCAACTAATGGTTCGGATCAGGCTCATCAGACCGGCCTGACCGGATGGGGAATTGTGTTGTGAGTGACGTTACCGCGCCAAGTCTTGACGACCTGAACACGTTGCGTGCGCCGGCCTGGCTGTGGGACGGCGAGCGGCTGCGTGTCGTCTGGGCCAACCCGCCCGGTGTGGCGTTTTTTGGCTGCAGCAGCTTGTATGATCTGGTCGACACACCGTTTGACGAGCAGGACCCCGGCGTTGCGCGGGTGCGCGAACTGTCGGGCAAGGTCAGGCGTGGCGAGAGCTGGCAGGAAATGGTGTCGTTTGCCGCTGCCGTCTCGGACGAGCCGTTCACCGCCAGCTTCCATGTGCATGCGCTGGCCGATGGCCGAAGCGGCCTGCTGGTGGTGGCCGATGCAGGTTTGCCTAATGCAGACACCTCAGCAGCCGGGGCCGGCCAGAGACGTGCCGGCATTATCGAAACGCTGCCGGTGGCGCTTCTCGTGTGTGATGAAGACGGCAACGTAAGCGAGGCAAATGCGGCGGCACGGCAAATCTGGCGCGGCGACATGCCGGGCTCGCTCGACGCCATGATGAATGCAGATGATGCACGCGCGCTGTTGGTCCGGGCGGGCCGGGCCGGTATTGCCGCCACGACGGCGAAGCTGGAAACCGGATGGGGCAAGCGTGAGTTTCGCCTGTTGGCCCGGCACCTTGATGGGACCAAGGGTGGCAGTGACGGAGCGGGCTTTTCGCTTCTGCTGGAAGACATTACCGACCGGCAAGCCTTGCAGCAAACCTCAAGTGGCCAGACGTCACAGGCCAGACAGGAGCCTGAGGCAGAGCCCGCCACCGCGCCATCACACGAAACCAGCAACAGCCTTGAGAGAATTCGCTCGGCAATCGAGGCGGCCGGCCTCGACAGCGAGGACGAGCCTGTCCGCGAGGAAAAGTCCCGTGCAAAACCAGAGGCACCGCACGCTCCGGCTGAGCATGGGCAAGCCGCCGCTGCGCCTGCCGGGTCGAGACCTGCGTCAACCGGGTTTGACGTTGCCCCGATTGTACGCAAGGCGCTGAGCGGGGTGCGCAAGGCCGTGGTCTTGTACCGCGGCGGCAAGCTGGTTTACGTCAACACGGCAGCTGCAAACCTGTTCGGCCACGACGATGAAGACGCGCTGGCCGGGCGCAACGACATCGCATCGGCATTGGCCGGAATCGAGGGCAAGTCTGGTCGAATCTCGATTGCAAAGAATGAGCAGGAACAGGTTGAGTTTGAGGTAGAAAAGTCGACGTTTCCGTGGAATGACGGCGCCATGCCGCTGGCGGTGTTGAGCGCTGTTGAAACCGAGGCAGAAGCGGTCGAGCAGCCCGTTGTGACCGCTCAAGTGGCTGTCGAAGAGGTGGCTGAAGACACCGCGAGCG
>JAWVYF010000219.1:0-5066 GCA_033722845.1 Anderseniella sp.
GCTGCTTACATAAGATAACTGAACAATAGCGCCACCTTGCGAAATGGTCGAGATATCAACGCCCGATACGCCAGGCGTGGCCAGAATGCGCGATCGCAGCGCCGACCACTCGTCGTTGGTGAAGAAGGAAACGGCAACCGGCAGTGTCGCCACCGGCAGGGCCTGCGTAACGGGACGGGCCTCGTTCATCTTCTTCCACCGCAGTTGCATGACCTCATGGAACCGGGATGCAGCAATTTGCGCCGCCTCTGCCAGGCCACCGCCCTGCTCAGCCGTATACCCCTTGTCAAAACCAAGCTTGCCGACCGGGCTGTCGCCCAACATGGTCGCCTGCACGGTGTCTTCACCAAGCGGTTCTGCCACAGCAACCAGAACAGCTTCGGCCTCATAGCGCAGCCTGATCGCCTCGAGAGACCCTTCGTCATTTGTTGCAGCCTGCTCAGCCGTCAAAAGCCCTGTGTCGGTCAGGTCCCCAAGCGGCACGAGAACCGGGACCAGCGAATTCTCTGCCCGAAGCGACAGCCAGGCCTGACGCCACGGGTTATCCTCCCAGATCTGCAACGTACCGTCCGGCGCCTTCCAGAGCGGTATGACCACGGTCTTGCCTGCCACCTTCTCGGAGTACTGAACACCCAGGCGGTTCATCAATGCCTTTGCAGGGCCTGGCAGAAACCGAACCGTGAGCCTTCCGATGTAGCGTCCCGGGCCAGTTCGCTCTTCCTCGATGGACAGCGAGTTGAGCATCGCATCAATCTGCTTGTTCGGAAGACGCGAGATCTCATCCAGCGTGGCGGCATCTGCCCCCACACGTTCGGCAAACACCGCAAACGCCTTCACATTGGCTTCGGTAATGGCCTGCTTCTTGGCTTCGGCCGCGGTTTCGGCACTCACGTCCACTTCGATGCCGGTTATCGTGTAGAGCGGGTTTTCCGAGGCAGCCAGAGCAACAGTTGCGCCAAGCAAGCCGAGGGAAAGCAACATCACAACCATGGCCTGCGCGAATCGCAGGCGGACCATACGGCTCATGTCCGTCTTATACATAGAACCGTTCACCGCCGCCTTGCCCCCCGAATGCGCTGCAAAATCACTCTTTGGCCCCGCTGCCGATGGCTTATCGTGGACAAAGCCCCGCATCAACCAGCGATTTTCCTTGCGTTCATCCCGTTCAATCCACCAATAAGGAGAGCCTTTGGAGAGGTGTCAACCGGCGTGCAGGCATTCATCCTCAACGCCTCATGCGGTTGTCACAGATAGCAGCAACCGGGCAGGATCATGGCAAAGCGCACAAACGGACTGACCTACTCTCAGGCGGGGGTGGATATTGACGCCGGCAACGCTCTTGTCGATGCGATCAAGCCGCTGGCGGCATCGACCAGGCGCAAGGGGTCCAATCCGGCCCTGGGCGGTTTCGGCGGGCTGTTCGATCTCAAGAAATGCGGGTTCAAGGATCCGGTCCTGGTCGCCGCCAATGACGGCGTCGGCACCAAGCTGCGGGTGGCCATAGAGACCGGCATTCACACCGGTGTCGGCATCGACCTGGTCGCCATGTCGGTCAATGACCTGGTGGTGCAAGGCGCAGAGCCGCTGTTCTTCCTGGATTATTTCGCCACCGGCAAGCTGGACGTTGCGACCGCGCACGACGTGGTGGCAGGCATAGCGGATGGCTGCCGGCAAGCGGGCTGCGCGCTGATCGGCGGTGAAACGGCTGAGATGCCGGGCATGTACCACGGCGATGACTATGACCTGGCCGGCTTTGCAGTGGGCGCGGTCGAGCGCCGCGCCATCCTGCCGAAGAAGAACGTACAGGAAGGTGATGTCATTCTGGGCCTTGCCTCATCCGGACCGCACTCCAACGGTTATTCGCTGATCCGCAAGATCGTTGAGATAAGCGGTGCAAAGTATGACCGCCCTGCGGCATTCGATGCGTCGAAAACACTGGGCGAAGCCCTGATCGAGCCGACACGCATTTACGTGAAACCCCTGCTGGCCGCGATTCGCACCCACAAGGGCGTCAAGGCGCTGGCCCACATTACCGGCGGCGGCTTCAGCGAGAACATCCCGCGCGTACTGCCAGACGAGTGCGCGGCTCACGTGGACCTGCGCAGCTTCGAGGCCCCGGCCGTCTTTGGCTGGCTGGCCGGACAAGGTGGTATTGCCCAGGCAGAAATGTTGCGCACGTTCAACTGTGGCATCGGCATGGTGGTGATCGCCGACGCCGCCCAGGCCGACGACATCATGCTGACGCTGGCAGAACACGGCGAACAGGTTGTGCGGCTTGGCGAGGTTGCCGGGCGCACAGGCCGTCAGGCCCGGGTCAAGTTCACCGGCAAGCTTGGCTTTGCCGCAAGCGCCTGACACCCATGAGCAGGAAACGCGTCGGCATACTGATCTCGGGGCGTGGCTCCAACATGGCTACGCTGGTTGAGCGCGCCGGACAGGCTGATTGCGCATACGAAGTCGCCTGCGTCATCTCCAACCGGCCAGACGCAAAGGGCCTCGAGACGGCCGCGGCCAATGGCATTGCCACGGCGGCGCTCGATCACAAGGCACTGGGCAGCCGCGAGGCGCTGGATGGCGCCATGCATGAGGCGTTATTGGCGCACGGTTGCGAGCTGGTGGCATGTGCCGGCTTCATGCGCATCATGACCGGCGCGTTCATCGGCAAATGGGCGGGCAGGATGATCAATATCCATCCGTCCCTGCTACCGCTGTTCAAGGGCGTCGATACCCATGAACGCGCACTTGAAGCCGGTGTGCGGGTGCATGGCTGTTCGGTGCATTTCGTCTCGGAGGAGTTGGATGCCGGCGCCATTATCGCGCAAGGCGTCGTGCCGGTGCTGGCAGGAGATGATCCCGATGTCCTGGCCACGCGGGTGCTGACAGTTGAGCACCGGCTTTACCCGGCTGTTCTCGATGCACTGGCTCAAGAGCGCATCTCGCTGGTAGACGGCCGGACTGTGTTCGCCGACGATGCGGCCGCCCGGCTTTCAATTCACGGCTTCGGCTGACCGTCGCGTCACGCAACCGTCAATTGATCGCCGGCATGTAATCCGCCACGCTATTGCAACTCCATTAGCCCCTGAAGGACCCGCAATGTCGCTCATTCTGCAAGTATTCGGCCCTGCCTTCGGGCTGCCCGACCCCAGCCCGTTCGCCATGAAGGCTGACATGCTGATGAAGTTGTCCGGTCTCGACTACACAACCCGTGCGGACGACGTAACCAAGGCACCGAAGAAAAAGTTTCCGGTGCTGATCGACAGTGGCGAATTCATTCCGGATTCAACCTTCATCCGCCTGCACCTGGAGAACAAGTACGGCATCGATTTCGACAAGGGGCTGAGCGAGCGCGATCGGGGCATTGCGTTTGCGGTCGAGAAGATGCTCGAGGACAACCTGTATTGGGCCGGCATGTACGAGCGCTGGATGCTGGACGAGAACTTCGACCGCGGCCCGAAACACTTCTTCGATGACATTCCGCAACCGCTGAGAATGATCGCCGTGCCGATGATCCGGCGCCAGGTCAAGCGCAACCTCTGGGGTCATGGCATGGGCCGGCACTCACACGACGAAATTGTGCAGTTGGGCGGCATGGCGCTGAAAGCTCTCGCAGGTGTGCTGGGCTACAATCGTTATCTGATGGGTGACAAGGCTTGCGGAGCCGATGCAACTGCGTTCAGTTTTGTCGCTGCCAACCTGTGTCCGCTGTTTGACAGCGAGCTGCGCAAGCACGCGCAATCTCACGCAAACCTTGTGGCGTATAACGAGCGCATGATGGAGGAGTTTTACCCGCAGCTTGCGGGCGCTCAAACGGCGTGAGTCAGCCAGCCAGCACCACGACCGGCACTGCCGCACAGGCCAGTGCCAGGCACAGGGCCATCAGCAGAAGCTTGCCGGTATGTGAACGGGTCATTTGACTCATTTCCATAAGTTCAGTTCAGCAACACCAAACGCAAATCACTCAGACACATCACGGCCAGGCGCCGCTTTCGTTCCTTGCAAATGGTAAGAAGCGGCAAACATTTCAAGGCAATGCGGCGGCAAGCACGGCCAGCGGTGCCATGGTTGCAACCGCCATCAGCAGCGCAATGCACACATATTCCGCGACCGGAGAACGATGTTTGTAGATCGTCATGGCCGAAACCATGTCGCGATTCTCAGCGGCAGGAAACGATTCTTTTCAAGGGCTTGCGGACTCGCCTTGACAGGTCGAGTCAAGCCGGAAGCGACTCTACGGCACCCCGGGTTCCGGTTACGCCGCCTTCACCCACACATGGATGTCATGGAAACAGCCCCCGCCAACGGGTGCAGGCTGGTCTGCTCCGACCAGGGTGTTGATGCCGCAGCCGTCCTCGAAGGCATGGTTGGGGAAGATGCCTTCGGAAATCAGCACACCACGCTGCACGCTGTCATTCGCGCTCACGTGCAGGCGAACCTCACCCAGTTCGTTGCCGAGGATCACCTTCTGACCCTCCTCGAGCCCGTGTTCGACCATGTCGTCCGGGTGCATCTGGACTTGCGGACGGCCCTCGCGTTTCATTGACGATGGCGTTTCGTTGAACGACGAGTTGAGAAAAGTCCGCGCCGGGCTGGTGGCCAGGCGGAACGGGTGCGTCTCGTCGGCATCCTGGATGACCGCCCAGTGGTCCGGCAATGACGGCATGTCGTCCACCGGCCCCATGGTGCCGGTATGCTTCTTGTGCTTGCACTCATGCCACTGCGCGGCAAAGCGGTACTTGCCGTCCTTGTGACCAAAGCCGTTGAGAAAATGCGAGTCGTCGAATGACGGCTGCACGTCGATCCACTTGTGCTGCTCAAGCTCCTCGATTCCAGGCCGGCCAGAGTTGACCAGCGTCCAGTCAATCAACTCGCGCGGGCTCATGTTGAAGCCTTCGTGTTCGGCCCCTATCCGTTTGGCCAGTTCGCAGATGACCTCATGATTGTTGCGGCACTCGCCTGGTGCCTCGATCAGCTTCGGCCCCATCATGATGTGCTGGTGTCCACCGCCCTGGTACAGGTCGTCGTGCTCAAGAAACTGGGTTGCGGGCAGCACGATGTCAGCCAGTTCC
>JAWVYF010000220.1:0-5065 GCA_033722845.1 Anderseniella sp.
AACAGGATCTCACCCACTCCGCGCGCAACACGGGACAAACTGCAATGCCCTCAAGGTTTGAATGGAAACAGGACACCACATCGCAAGCAGCCGGTTTCGACCCCTATGGCGAGTGGTCAACCGGCTACGGCCAACCTCACGATCTCACCCGGCTTGAACAAAGGCTGCACCCGCAAGACTTCAGCTATGCTGTGGAGTTCAGAAGTTTCACAGGCAAGCCCAAACCCAAACCGTCGGATGACGAGGTATTCCGGTTCAATGATGCTTCAGCCTCTTGCACCCATACATTCAACCTGACCAGCCTTGGTCACGAGCCATCCTGCACGCCGGATAAATGCCTGAAGCTGCGCGCGCCTCTGCGTCACAACAGTATCAATCCGCAGGCAAAGTCGCCTCTCAAGGACTACCAGGCACCACTCGGCATCGATCCCGCGAGGGCCGTCATTATTGGCTGCATAGACGATGGCATCAACATCGCCCACGACAGGTTCCGCATTGAAAACCCGGATGGTTCATTTTCTTCGCGCGTCGACTTCGCCTGGATACAGGACGGCAAGGCAGCCGCCAAGAAGCGCAAACCCGCGTTTGGCCGCGAATGGTCCAGGCAGGAGATTGAGGAGGCCATCAACGCCCCCGCGCGCGACGAGGAGGCAATCCTGACGCGCCTGCAGCTGATCGACTTCACCACCCCCGGCAAGCGGTCGCTCGCCCGGCGGCTCACCCATGGGACCGGCGTGCTTGACCTCGCCACCGGCGCCGCCTCTGGTGATGCCGCAGCAGATGCGGTCAACCAGCGCATCGTATCGGTGCAATTGCCCGCCCTCGTCACCATGGAAACCTCAGGCGCACTGCTCAACCTGTTCCTGCTGGCGGGCCTTCAGTACATTCTCGAACGGGCCCGGCTGATATCGAAGGAAGTCAGCCCGGACGCCCCGCTGCCAGTTGTCATCAATTTCAGCTTCGGCATAGCGGGTGGCCCGCATGACGGGCAGCACTTCATTGAGCGCGCCTTTGAAGCGCTCATTGAAGACCACAAATCCCACGAGTTCGGCGGCGATGTCCACGCCGTCATTCCATCCGGCAACCTGTTTCTGACCCGCGGCCACGCAGCTGTCACAAGCACATCTGCCGGCGAACCAACCGCACTGCCGCTTCCCTGGCGGGTACAGCCGGATGACCACACCTCCAGCTATATAGAAATCTGGCTGCCCGAAGGCACCGATGCGCCACAGGACCTTGAAGTGACTGTCCAGGCCCCCGGGCAGGCGCAAGCCGTGACCGTCCTGGCTGGCGGCAGCAGCTGTGAGCCCATGATCCTCGAAGATCCGGAGACCGGGGCAGTCATCGCGCGGCTGACGCTGGACCAGCCAACCGTGCCCGGACGCTGGCGCGTCTTGCTGGCGCTCGCCGCAACCGCAAGCACCGACCCGTCGGTGGCTGTTGCACCATCGGGCATCTGGCAGGTGGAGGTCAGCGCAAGCATTCCTGAAGGCCTGACAATCGAGGCCTGGATACAGCGTGACAACGCACCCGTCGGCTACACAACGCCGGCACGCCAATCCTGGTTCGATGACGCTGCCTATGAAAGATATGGTGAGTCGGGCGACTGGCAGCTCGAAGACAACGCCTCACCCATACGGCGCTTCGGAACGCTCAACGGGATCGCCACCAGAGACGGCCTCGTGGTGATTGGCGCCTACCAACACCGCGACAACCAGCAATCGCTCTACTCGTCCGCTGCAGACGGCAGCGCCATGCGAAACCCTGATGCCAGCGCCATCGCGGATACCTCCCGCCAATTGACCGGCATCCTGGCCGCTGGCGCGCGCAGCGGCAGCGCCTTTGCGCTCAGCGGCACCAGTGTGGCAACGCCGCACGTCACCCGCTGGATTGCCGGCGAAATTGCCGAGCCTTCAAACCGCTCAGACTTCGATGCGGCAGCGTTCATCCGCACTATGGCAGCACATCACGAGCAGACCCTGGCAGCCAACAGTTTCACTGCCTTGCCGGTTGAAAGATCCGGCGCAGGCCGCGTGCCACAGCACCCGGACCTTGAGTGGAACGTAACAAGAGGCAGCTAGGACCGCTGCAACACTCAGGAGATCAAAGAAAAGGTGTTGGGCGGCGCTGCGGTACTTGAGCAGGACGAGACGATCCGGCCGGCCATACTGTCGCTGCCGCCGCTTCAGTCAGAACTGCGAAATACCGTTGACTGGACAATCAGTATGGTCACCAACGGCGCGATCAGCGAAATGATTGCCACGGTAATAAGCAACCATCCCAGCTCACTGTAATCGGCCGGTACGCTCACCTCGCCACCAGGCCCGCTGACTTCGCGCGTCACCATGAAGATCTGATTGAGGTGCTTGGTCGCCAGACTGCTGGCAGACAGGGCGAGGTTGGTGAAAGAGGCCATCACCGCAAAAAACGTTGCCTTCAGGGACGATGGTGCATTGCGGGCAATCCAGGCCAGCATGGGAATCATCGCTACCTGACCGAGAGGAGATTCGACTGCCGTATCCATGATGGCGATAAAGCGTGCATCAACAATTCCGCCGGTCAGCGGAGCGGTCCAGTGATGGAGCCCGTAGTAGAGGCCAATATTGGGAAGAGCCAGGATACCAGACGCGATGGTCAGCAGAACAACGATCCACGTAATGGTCCGCCGGGCCATCAACGGCCTCAGGACGATCATGCCGAAAATGGCGAGCAATGAAGTAATCAGTGACAGGATTGCTAGGAAGCGTTCGTCAAATCCGAGCACATCAATCTCGAACCACGTCGCACCCGGTCCCGGCAACGGAACTGCACGGAACACGAAAATGATAACCGCCGTGCCGATCAGCGCACGCGCCTTGGTCTCGTCCATCGATGAAACGAGCTGGCGCATTAGCAGAACGATGATCGCCATGGAGCCCAAGAACACGATCTCCTGGGCAGCCGGCAAATCACTGAGGCCAATGGCAAGGGTCAGAGCAATAAAACCCGCCCCACCAACGAAGTACCAATAATTCGGTTCTGTTGCGTTTGCCGAACCGGTCAGCAACTCGTCGGCCCGCGCCCTGCTGATCCCCTGCTTTTCCAGGTTTTGACGGCGCATGTGAAGCTGTATGGCGGCAATGGTAACGCCAACGACGGATATCAAAGGGATGAGCAAGGCGTACAGGTAGATCGATGAATACACATCTGCCTTCTGCGCTTGCGACATGGTCTCCACGCCTGAGAACATCACGATGTTAACGGCAGCAACTGCCACCGAACCGCCGATGAGGGCAACCCGGCCGAGCGTTTGCATTGTGGTATGCAATGCCTTCGCCCGTTCTTCGCTGATCGGCGCGCCATCCTCGCCAATGCGCGGCACGGCTTCGACCGACATCGCATCTGCTACAGCGTCCTGCACGACATAACCGCACGGTGCCAGCAGGACAGACGCCACATACCATGCTTCTACCGGCGCGATCTGGGCCATGTCGGCAGTACGGGTTATCAACGCGTACATGATCAGCAAGCTCACTGCGATCATTGCTGCGCCGGCATAGACCAGCAAACCCTTCCATCTCCACAGGATGTCGACCAAGTGGCCGAGTGGCAGCTTCAGCGTCCAGGGAAGCCCTGCCCAAAACCCCAGACCCGCCAGAAACGCTGCAGACAGACCCAGATAATCCTTGACGAAAAACACGCCGACAATGGCCGTCAGTCCGGATATCCCTGCAGCGAAATACACCATCAGGGGCGGCAGAAACGACCACCTGAGTTGGCGCAGCAGATCACCAAGCACGCCGTCCAGCCAGGCTCTCAACTCTTCAAACTCCGTTCAAACATCACCCAGACAGCATTGTGATAGCCGACCTTGAAGCGCTTCGCACCCATTGCCCGTCCTGGACTGCCAGACCAGACGTCACCACAGCCTCTTCAAGCAGGCATCTGCTACTTGATCGAAGTCATATTCAATGACACGAATACGTGATTGGCTAACAGGAAGCTGGCTCATCAGCGAGCACAGCACCGCAAAGGGAGATTTAGAATGCGCAGATCGAACACAGGGCTGATCGCGACCATTGCAGGCATCGCACTGGCGGCTTCCCTCAACAGCGCCGGCGCCGGTGCGGCAGAGCTTGAAGTAAAGATCAATGCCCGCACACCAAGTGTCACGGTTCAGACTCCAAACGGACCCGTGGAGATCAAGCGCAATCAGGATACTGAAGCTACGATCAACCCGAAGTACGCGAAAACGTCACGTAAATGTCCGCCCTTCTGCATTCAGCCCATGGAGGTGGCGCCGGGCGTCACGACTGTGGGCGAGATCGAGCTGCTGGAGTTTGCCAAACAGGGCGGCAAGCTGATCGATGGCCGGACGATTGAATGGTATCTTGAAGGAACTATCCCTGGGGCGATCAACATGCCCTACACGGAAATGGCATCCCGGCTGAACGAAATCGGCTGCACAGGAGCTCCCGGCAACTGGAACTGTGCGCAAGCCGAGAAGGTACTGCTGTTCTGTAACGGGCCCTGGTGTGGCCAATCTCCCATGGCGATCAAGGCCATGTTGCGTGAAGGCTATCCGGCCGGGAAAATTTTCTATTACCGAGGCGGCATGCAGGCCTGGAACTCCCTCGGCTTGACGGTCATCGAAGGCGAGATGTGAGGCGGCAAGCGGCCTCAATTGCCTAAACAGTCGGCGCGGTCGTTCAATGCAGAACTGGAGGTACGAGAATATCCAATACCGGGATCATGGAGTTGTTGAACAAGGCCCTGCAGATGAAGACGAGGCCGTCGGCGTTCTCAAGCAGAATGACGCGACTGACGTGCTCGTTCATTCATTCAACGTATGACGAGGAACGTCCCTGGGCGCTGCCGGACAGGCAGGCTTCAGATTTCGCATTCCCGTTGCTGAACCGCGGCCAAGAACGCGACTGATGACACCCCGCCATTGAAACCAGTGCAGCCTCTGCTATCCGCTTTCCGCATTGGACCTCCGACTAGTGAACCGCCTGCTCATCGATCAGCCTGGAAATATGCTGGTTGACTTCAGCACTGGTCAGGCGCGCCTTCTTGTCGGAAGGCG
>JAWVYF010000221.1:0-5060 GCA_033722845.1 Anderseniella sp.
CTATGAGGTGCGTGGGCTGGAGCGCACCTATTCGCTGATCTGCTACGCCAATGACCTGCCGCCGGAAAAACGCTCAGACCGGGTCATTGCGACCGAGTGGGACGCAACGTTTGCGCTGTTTGACGGGGTACCGGAGACGGCTGATATCGAGCGGCTGCGCGCCAATGTGCCCAGGCAGGAAGCCGGGCGGTGTTCCGGCAAGGAACTGGTGCTGTCCCGCGCCAACCGGTCTGTCCGGTTGTTCGACTACATGGTCGATTGCCTGGCACGGGGTGAGCAACCGGCGCGCGAGGAGATCGACAAGGTCGGCTACCTGATGCGCACCACAGCAGTCTATGGCAACGGCAAGTTCGGGCTGGCAGACCGGGGCCGCTATGCGGCGCGGCCTGAAGCAGGTGGCCCGTTCCGGGTGGAGCTGTTGGCGGTCTGGCTGATCCGAAGCTTCACGGTGGATATCCTCGAACACATGGCCCGTGTGAAGGGCGGCGACAAGGCGGTTGCGCTGGACAAGTCGCTGCGGCGCCGGCTCGGCGTGGGCAACTCGACCGGGCTCGGCATGGCGCCGTTTCTGGTCAATCACCCGATGCTGCTCAATGCCTGGATGATGGCGCGCGAGACGGCCATCGCCCGGGTGCGTGCCTTGCCGGCTGCTGCAGCTTTGGAAAGGGCGCGTTTTGAAGATCTGGTTCGCCGCGCGCGTGGCGGGCTGACCAGGTGGCGCACACCGGATGGGCGCCAGGCGCAACGGGTATGCAAGCTGGCCGGTGATCTTGACCGGCTGGGCGCGCATGTGGCTGCCGGTGCACTGGAGCAGCCGATGCCATGGAACGCACTGGTCGAGTGGAGTGAGAACACCCTCACGCTGGAAGGCCAGGAAGCCGTGCTGTCGCTGATGCTGGAACCTTATGGTGAGTTGGTGGATGAACTGTCGGCTGAGATGGCGGCGGATGAGAGCGCACCGTTCGCCATCGATGGGCGCATGAGCGTGGGCAGGCTGATTGGTCTTGCCCGCGAGCAGTTCGCGTGGGCGCTGGAGATTGATTTCGATGCGCCTGCCGAAACCGCCAGGTTCTGGTACGTGTCGGAAGAAAAGCTCGAGCCGCGTCTGGGAGAGCGTTACGAAGAAGACGGCGCTGAGCTTGAGCAGCGCCTCGGCATTGGCCGCGAGGTGGTCGAAATGCTCAAGGCGCTTGAGGCAGAAGACCGTGATGCGCTGGTGGCAGACTTTCTGCTGCGCCAGCCGGAACATCGCCATGCTGCCCGGCGCGTGCAGATCGCAGCCGCGTTGCCCTATGCGGAGATCAACGACAACGTGCTGTCTGACCGGATGATGCCGATCGATATCCTGCGCTGCAAGCTGGCGTTCTTCGGGGCCTCGCGATTCGACCCCAAGTCAGACCGGTGGGTGCGCATTACCATGTATGCCGATGCGCCGTTTCCCGACGAGATACATGGCATGGATGCCGATGACTGGGCCTGGCCGCCGCTGGACGCAGAGGCCTGAACGCCCATGCAGGTCTCGCTCAACGAAGTTGAGGTCATGTCGGCCAAGGCAGCCTGTGGCGCGGGGCGCCCGTGGGGGCTGGCGCAGGAAGCCGGTTGGGCGGTCGCACAGCTGGAGGCGATGGGGCTGCCCGGTGCGCAGTCCCTGCTGGGTCTGCTCAAGGCCACGGATGGCATGGAGATGGAAGCGCTGACTCCCGAGACCGGCGGGCAAGTCTGGGCAGCAAGGGATGCCCCTGCCTGTCCGGTGGTGACAGGTGCCTATCTCGCAGACCGGGGTGAGGTGACCGGCAGCGTCACCATCAGTGCGCTCTACCATCCGGTCCTGGTGCTGCCGTTCTTGCAGCGGCTTGACGGTCAGGCCGTGCTTGAGTGGCAGGGCGGCAGCCTTGCCGGTGGTGCAGAGGGTGTGCGTGTGGACTGCGAGCCGGGTGTCAACATCGTTCGTGACGTGAGCCTGTACGGCCATGACGAACGGCCTTGCACGGATGCGCCGGCCGGATCGGGCGCAGTAGACATCGACGATGAAATATGGGAAGCCCTCGGCGCGTTTGCCCACCGCACCTATGTGCCCGCGTCCGAAGCCTCGCGGCTGAAGGGTGCCGGTGCCGGGCTGACCGACAACGACTGATCAACTCCCGGACCCTTCGTCATGGCTGCCCCGCCGCTGCTCTTGTTGCAGGACATCTCGCTGACCTTTGGTGGCCGCCCGTTGCTGAACGGGGCGTCGCTCAGTGCTGGTACGGGCGAGCGCATCTGCCTTGTCGGGCGCAACGGGTCGGGCAAGTCAACACTGCTCAAGATTGCTGCCGGCGACATCGAGGCCGATGGCGGCACACGGTTTGTGCAGCCGGGTTCTACTGTCAGGTATTTGCCTCAAGAGCCTGATTTTTCAGGATATTCGACAGTCCGTTCATATGTTGAATCGGGTCTGGCGCCGGGTGATGACCCGCACCGGGCAAGTTATCTGATGCGGGAGCTTTCGCTGACCGGTGATGAAGACACTGCGCATCTTTCTGGCGGTGAGGCGCGCCGTGCCGCGTTGGCGCGGGTGCTGGCACCTGAGCCTGATGTACTGTTGCTGGACGAGCCGACCAACCACCTGGACCTGCCGGCCATCGAATGGCTCGAAGGCGAGCTCAAGTCGATGCGCTCTGCACTGGTGCTGATCAGTCATGACCGGCGCTTTCTGGAGAACCTGTCACAGGCGACCGTCTGGCTCGACCGGGGCGAGGCCCGGCGGATGGACCGGGGCTTTGCCCACTTTGAAGAGTGGCGCGATCAGGTGCTCGAGGAGGAGGAGAAGGAACAGCACAAGCTTGACCGCAAGATCGTGCGCGAGGAGCACTGGCTGCGCTACGGGGTGACAGCGCGGCGCAAGCGCAACGTGCGCAGGCTGGATGAACTTCACTCTCTGCGCCAGAAGCGGCGCGACATCGTGCGCCCGCAGGGCAACGTAACGCTTTCTGCCGGTGATGCGGAAGCATCCGGCAAACGGGTGATCGAGGTAAAGGGGCTGTCGAAGTCGTTCGGCGACCGGGTCATCGTCAAGGATCTCGACCTGCGCATCCTGCGTGGTGACCGGCTTGCCATCGTTGGCCCCAACGGGGCGGGCAAGACGACGCTGATCAAGCTGATCACGGGCGCACTGGCACCTGATGCCGGTACGGTACAGTTGGGAACCAACCTTGAGGCGGTTTCGCTGGAACAGGACCGGACCTCGCTTGACCCGGAGACGTCGCTCAGGGATGCGTTGACCGGAGGCGGGTCGGATCAGGTGATCGTCAATGGTGAAGCGCGCCATGTGATGTCGTGGATGAAGGATTTCCTGTTCCGTCCAGAACAGGCAGGCACCCCGGTTGGCGTGCTGTCTGGTGGCGAGCGTGGCCGTATCATGCTGGCGCGCGCGTTGTCCAAGCCGTCCAACCTGATGGTCCTCGACGAGCCGACCAATGATCTCGACCTTGAAACGCTGGACCTGTTGCAGGAGTTGCTGGCGTCTTACGAGGGAACGGTGCTGCTGGTCAGCCACGACCGCGATTTCATCGACCGGGTAGCAACCTCCACGCTGGTGTTTGAAGGCGAGGGCCGCTGGCGCGAATACCCCGGCGGGTATACGGACATGGCCCGGCAGGCGCGCGATGCCCGCGCTGAGGTCAAGCAGGCTGCGGAAAAGCCGTCGCGCAAGCCAGACAACTCTGCTGCAAGTGCGCCTCAGCCAACCGCCAGGCAGAAGCGCAAACTGTCGTTCAAGGAGAAGCATGCGCTGGAAACCTTGCCCGGCGAGATGGACAAGCTGACCGGCGCCATTGCTGCCTTGCAGGAGAAAATGGCCGATCCCGGTTTTTATGCGCGTGATCCTGCCGCTTTCGACAAAGCCGCCGGCGATTTACAGGCTATGCAGGACAAGCTGGCTGCAGCCGAAGAGCAGTGGCTGGAGCTGGAAATGTTGCGCGAAGAACTGGAAGGCTGACGGGCAGGACATGGCGGATACCACCTATCTGATAGGCGTCGATACCGGCGGCACCTACACGGACGCCGCCGTGCTGGATGCTGAAAGCCACGCCGTGCTGGCCTCGGCGAAGGCGCTGACCACGCGAGGCGACCTGTCCATCGGCGTGTGTGAAGCCATCGAACGGGCATTGGCCGAGTTGGCCGATGGCGCGGCTTCAAATGTAAAGCTGGTGTCTGTTTCAACCACGCTGGCCACCAATGCGGTGGTGGAAGGTCACGGCTCGCCGGTGTGCGTCGTGCTGGTTGGCTTCGACGAGACAATGGTGCAGCGCTCTGGCCTTGCCACCGCCTTTCCCGGGCTGGTGATCGAGCGCGTTGCCGGTGGCCACGACCACAATGGCGGTGAGGTTGCCAGGCTCGACGTCGAAGCGCTGGCCGCCATCGCGGACAAGCACAAGGGCGCGGTGGAGGCATTTGCAGTTGCCTCGCAGTTTGCCGTGCGCAACCCGGCTCACGAACACGCGGCGCGTGACTTGCTGATTGAAAACACCGGCTTGCCGGTCACCATTTCGACCGAGCTTGCGTCTGCGCTTGATGCGCCGCGGCGTGCGCTGACGGCGGCGCTGAATGCGCGGCTCATCTCGCGCATCACCACGCTGATCGACGCGGTGGAAACGGCCATGCAGCGCTTCGGCATTGCCGCACCGTTGATGATCACCAAGGGTGACGGGTCACTTGCGCTCGGCCAGACCGTAGCCCTGCGCCCGATCGAAACGGTGCTGTCCGGACCGGCTGCAAGTCTGGTCGGCGCGGCTTCCCTGTCGGGTCTCGAAAACTTCATCCTGTCCGACATGGGCGGTACAACGACGGACCTCGGGGTGTTTGAAAACGGCCGTCCGCAGGTCAACGAGCAAGGCGCTGATGTGGGCGGCTGGCGCACCATGGTGCAGGCCATAGATGTACGCACGCTGGGCCTCGGCGGCGACAGCGAAGTTTCCTTCGATGTGCGCGGAACGCCCACCGTAGGCCCGCGCCGGTCGGTGCCGGTGTCGCTCATCGCCAGCCGTTTTCCTGAAGTAATTGAATCGCTTGAGGCAACCCTC
>JAWVYF010000222.1:0-5034 GCA_033722845.1 Anderseniella sp.
AGTGCGTGCGGCAGCAATGCAATCAACTCACCCGGCTGATCCATCAAGCCGGCATCCCTGCCCGCCTGATCGCCGGAGCCGAAGAAGATGTCTCCTCGTTGGGGCCCGCGAATGGCCGAGCCGGTATCCTGCGCGACCATGAGCGCGTTGAATTGGTGAGCTTTACCATTGCGAAAAACAGTCGTACTGACCCAGACGGGAACGCCCAGCGCCCAGACAGACCGGTCAACCGCCAGCGAACGAAACGGGGTCAAAGGCACTTGCTGTGCGCCAACCGGTCCAAGTTCAGGATGAACGCCATCAAGCTTGCGGAAGAAGACATAGGAGTCATTCTGCCACATCACGCCACGGGCTTCGCCGGGGTGATCATCCAGCCATCTGCGCAGGGCCTGCATGGACATCTCATCGCGGGTCATCTCGCCGCGCTCAATCAGAACCTTGCCAATGGAAGTATACGGCAAGCCGGACTTCAGACTGTAAGCCAGCCGCAACACCGACCCGTCTGGCAACCGGACGCGGCCTGATCCCTGCACCTGCATGAAGAACAGGTCTGCCCACGATTTAAGCCACGCGATTTCGAGGCCCAGGCCTGCAAGCCTGCCCTGCTCGATCTCCCGGCGGGTGTAATAGGCTTTGGCCTTGCCATTCTCCATTCGGCCATACCCGACACCCAGCCGGCGGGCATCAGTGGCGGGCAGCTTCACAAGATCGGAGGGCCGTTTCAGAACCGGAACAGTGTAGAGCTCCGTCTGAACCAGGCTGCCCTCGACTTCGGGTTCGAAGTAACCGGTGAATTGACCAGTACTACCATTCAGCCTGACCGGGACAAACAGGTCTTCCAGCAGTTGCCTGGCTTGAACTGGCGAAGCATCTGCCGCCTGTTCGATAATCATACGGCACGTCTTGTTCCAGTCCTTGCGGTTGCCCGAAAGAGCTGCCCTGCGCGCAAAACCGCTTCCACTTGAGACAAGTTCGGAACAAGACCGCGCCATGACCCGCAAAGCGTCTGCGTGATCTTCATCTTGCCAGGCAGGCAGGTCTGCAAAGGTTAGCCGTTCAAGTTTCATGGTTGCAGCCGCCGGCACCGTTAACATCGCCAGCATGGCCAGCAGACCAGCAAGCGCTTGGCAGATCGGGAGACTGCGGCATGACCGGTGTGCCGGCATGACACAGGGTCAGTCAGCTTCTGTTGCGACCAGCTTCCAGTTGGGATCACGCGACTTCACCGGACGCTCGAAGGTCCATACGTCGGTAATCTCCTGGATTTCGGTCGGATCGCCATCAATCACCTCACCGTCCTTGTCCAGCGTTGCTGTAATAAGGTCGCTGACAAACTTCACGCTCACCTGCGCGCGGCCGGAGACGATCTCCACTCCCGAGATGTCTGCCTTGTTGATCCCGACGAACTTGGATTCAAGGATGTGTCCTTCTTTCTTGCGCTCATCAATGGCAGCAGCAAAGCCTTCATAGACTTCACGGGACAACAATGGCTTGAGATCTTGTTTGTTGCCGTCCGAGAAAGCCGTGACAATCATCTCGTAAGCGACGCGCGCGCCAGCCAGAAACTCCTTCGGCGTGAACGAGGGGTCCTGGTCGTGAAGCTTTTCGATACCTTGTGCGGCTGGAGAGCCCGGCTCGGCAAAACCATGCCATACCGGCTTGCGATCTTCGTCATCGTCGTCGTCATCAAGGTCTCTTGCAGCAGCCTCGTCAGGTACAGACTTGCCGCGGCCCGGCAGCGGCACCACATTGTCATTGCCCGAGCGCGTTTCGTTGCTGCCATCTTCGCCCTGGCCGGCAAACGGATCGAACGGCTTTTCGTTGCCGGTTCGGGTGCCGAGCACGCTGCGCAGACGGAAGAAAATGATCACCGCGACGGCGAGAATGATGATGTTGAATGGATCAAAAACCTGGGTCATGGACAGCTGGAACTCTTGTCTTGTTGATGCAGCGCCCATCATCTGGGCGGCGATGCGCGTTAAGCTCTCAACAGCTATATAGGCATTGATAATGTAAACGGGCAATGGCGCGACCATGAACCGCGCTCCAACTGCCGAAATTCAGGTTCTTACATGCGTATTTTTCTGTTTCTGGCGTTCGTCGTCGTCCCGATTGTCGAGATTTTCCTGTTTCTGCAAGTCGGATCACTCATCGGCATCCCGGCCACGATAGGTCTCGTCATACTCACTGCAATCGCAGGCACCATGCTGGTACGCAGCCAGGGCCTTGAAGTGATCTCCAAAATCCGGCGCGCAGCGGACCGGGGCGAGGCACCAGTTGATGCCCTGATACAAGGAGCTTGCGTGCTTGTTGCAGGTGTCTTGTTGCTGACGCCCGGATTTGCCACCGACGCATTTGGCTTTGCACTGCTCATTCCGCCGATCCGCTCTCTCATCACCGGCTCGATCTGGAAAGTGATCCAGCCTCATATCGTCACGACCACGGTACATGAGACCGTCTACCGCGAGCATGACCCACGCACGGGCAGGGAGTCGGTGGTTATAGAAGGTGAAGCGATAGAAATAGAAAAGGATAATGATCACGACAAGTCACGGCACTGACTTGTAACGCCAGGCCAAGCAATCTTGCTTGTTTCCAGCCACCATGCTAGCCAGCCACAATCATTCAGTAAGGCGAATTGCCCAACACGAAGGAACTTCCACAAATGGCCAAAGCGGCGAAGAAGGCGGCAGCCAAGAAAGCGGAACCACAGACTGAGAGCAACGGTGCAGGCGCCACCGGTGAGGCTGCTCCGTCGATGAAGATTCTCGGACAGTACATCAAGGACCTGTCTTTCGAGAATCCGAATGCTCCACAATCGCTTGCCGGACAAGACGGTCAGCCGGAGATCAACATCTCGGTGAACGTGAATGCCAAGCCAATGTCGGAGACCGACTTTGAGGTCGAGTTACACCTTAATGCCAAGGCGCAGGGCAAGGACACCGTGGTCTTTGCCGCCGAACTTCTCTATGCCGGCATTTTCCGGCTGGAGAACATTCCACAGGAAGCATTGCATCCGATCGTGCTGGTTGAGTGCCCGCGCATGCTTTTCCCGTTCGCCCGACAGATCATCGCTGATGTCTCACGAAATGGCGGCTTCCCGCCTTTGATGCTCGACCCAATTGATTTTGCCGCGATGTATCAGCAGCGCGTGGCCGCTGGCCAGGCAGGACAGCCTGCTCAGCAAGCCTGACTTGACCACAAGATACACAATGCGAAGCCCAGGCCGGCAGTGATTGCCGGCCTAATTTTTTGCGCGCCACAGAGCGTTGTCACCGAGTCCTTCGACCATTTTTGCATGCAGCTCCAGTTCGGCACTGGTGAGGCGTAACGGTAGTGGCTGAGGTCGTTGGCGTGCGCTGGATGACTGGATCTGTTGTTCGACAACCACGGTAGCGCGTTCTTCAGTAAGGCTGAACGTGGTTTGTCGGCCACCAATCAACTCGATGTAGACATCTGCCAGCAATTCCGAATCGAGTAGTGCCCCGTGTTTCTCGCGGCGCGAATTGTCTATGCCATATCGCCGGCACAATGCATCAAGACTGTTCGGGCCCATGGGATGACGTTTGCGGGCAAGAGCCAGCGAATCGATAACCCGTTCCATGGGCAGAATGTCCCGCTCCATCCAGGACAGCTCGGCATTGATGAATTTCATGTCGAACTGAGCATTGTGGATCACCAGAATGCCATCACCAATGAAATCCAGAAATTCCTGCGCGACGGCTGCAAACACCGGATAGTCAGCCAGAAACTCGGCAGAAAGCCCATGCACATTGAATGCCTCGGCAGGCATGTCCCGCTCAGGGTTTATGTACTGGTGATAGTAATTGCCTGTCGGGACGTGATTGACCAGTTCCACGGCCCCTATCTCAACGATGCGGTCGCCTGTTGCCGGATCAAGCCCCGTGGTTTCGGTATCGAGAACAATCTCCCGGATCATGTGTGCACACCTGCCTTTGCCTGCCGTTTCAGATCATCGAGTGCAGCCACAACCGCTACCCTTGTCTCATCAAGACTTCCACCAGTGGGTATGACGTAGTCAGCCCGTGCACATTTGTCGGCGTCCGGCACCTGGCGGGCAAGAATAGCTTCAAACTTGTCCACGGTCATGCCTGGTCTGGCCAGCGCGCGTTCGCGTTGCTTCTCTGCCGGGGCTGACACCACAAGAACGGCATCGAATTCATCAGCCCTGTTGCCCTCGAAGAGGAGTGGAATATCAAAAACAACGATTGGCTGCCCTTGGTCGTTTGCCTCGCGGAGGAATTCATCCTGCTCGTTATGCACCAGCGGGTGAACCACCTGCTCCAGCTTTGCCATGGCTTCCGGCCTTCCAACCACCAGGCCGGACAACCGTGTTCTGTCGACAGCACCGTCAACGATCGCATCAGGAAACAATGCTCCAACAGGCTCAACGGCCTTACCGCCTGCAGCGTAGAGTTCATGAACAGCTGCATCGGCATCAAAAACAGGCACTTCAAGTTCGCGAATCATGCTCGCAACCGTCGACTTGCCCATTGCGATCGAACCGGTCAGGGCAACCTTCAACATTGGTCGCTCAGCCATGATGCGCGATGTCCTGTTCAAGCAGCTTTCGCAATTCCGGCGTTACCTCAGGCGTTACACCGAACCAAAGCCGAAAACCTTCTACCGCCTGATGCAACAGCATACCCAGACCGTCGAGAGTACGCAGGCCAAGCTTGTGTGCTCGCGCCAGCATAGGGGTTTCAAGTGGAACATAGACGATGTCAGAAATGATGCAGTGGTCTGGCGCAAGTTCGAGTGGGCAATCGAACTCGCCCTTTCCGCCTGTTCCCAGCGATGTGGTGTTGATGATCAGATCTGCTGCAGGCACGAGATCAGGCAGTTCATCCTGAGTTGCGGCAGACATAACTGCCGGGTTCATGTCAGCAAGTATTTCTGCTTTCTGCAGGGTTCGATTGACGATATGGATTCGGCTTACGCCCTCATCCAGCAAGGCTGCTGCTATGCTTCGCGCGGCGCCACCAGCACCAAGAATGATGATGCTTGATCCCG